>NZ_CATKPT010000031.1:0-51938 GCF_949768125.1 Pseudomonas sp. IT-P253
ACCGAAGAGTACGTGTTTGTTGGTCGGTACGTAGTCCAGACCGTCATTGTTGAGCACGGCGGGGGTGGCTCGATTGGGGTCGAGTTGCATCACCCTGGTGGCGATGAACAGGCTGTAGTAGCGATAGGCAACCAGATAGATAGCGACTGCTGCGACTACGATCCAGAGGGCGTTGATCGCTTCGCCGCGGCGCAGGGCCACGACACTTAGCGCAAACGCTCCGAGGACAGCCACGGCAAACCAGGCGAGGTGTTTAGCCAGACGGGGCATAGCGTGTCTCCTGCCGACAGACAGTGGCTGCGGCGGTAATTTTTATAATTGTGTCCGCTGTGCGGAGCTGGCCCAATATCCCCGCATGGCGTCTACAAATAAATCCGCGTTACTACGTACGCGACGCCTACGTAGTTCTACGTAGATGGCTTGTCACTCTGTCCGGCACCGCTACTGGACGCGCGAATCTTTGGCATATGATGCCGGGCCTTCGCCTTGTAGGAGCGAGCTTGCTCGCGATGGACTTCGGAACGACGCGTACGTCCAGTGAACACACGTCTTCGTTAACGACCATCGCGAGCTAGCTCGCTCCTACAGTTCCGGGTATTCACCTTCCCTCGGTCAGGAGCAGAGATGCAACTCAAACACAAAATCGTCGCGCTCGGAATTCTGCCGCTGGTGCTGGCAATCGCGGTCATTTGTGCACTGGTGATTTCCCTGAACCGTCAACTCGGTGATCAACAGGCGCAACTGATCGAAGACAGCATTCTGGCCAGCAAACGCGCCGAACTTAAAAACTACGTGGAAATGGCGCAAAGCCTGATCGCGCCGCTGTACGACGACGGCCACGGTGACGCTCACGCCCAGCAGCAAGTGCTGGAGGAGCTGCGCAAACTCAGCTTCGGCATCAACGGCTACTTCTTCGTCTATGACCGCGAAGGCCGCAGCCTGATGCACGCGCGACAGTCAGAGCTGGTGGGCCAATACCTGTGGGACATGAAGGACCCGCACGGCCTGCCAGTGATCCAGGCCTTATTGAAAACTGCCGAATCCGGCGAAGGCTTTCAACGCTACGCCTGGAAAAAACCCTCCTCCGGCGAGGTCACCGACAAGCTCGCCTACGTGGTGATGCTGGATCGTTGGGGCTGGATGCTCGGCACCGGCATTTACCTTGAGGACGTTGAGCGCGCTACGCAACAGGCGCGCGCCGAGGTAGCTCAGGGCATCCACACAACCATGATGGCGATTGCCGTGGTAGCCCTCGTCGCAGTCCTGTTTGTCTTCGCCAGCGGCATGACGCTGAACGTCAGCGAGCATCGCCTGGCCGACAAAAAATTGCAGCGCCTGACCCAGCGTATCGTCAGCTTGCAGGAAGAAGAACGATCGCGTGTGTCCCGCGAGTTGCACGATGGCATCAGCCAGGTGCTGGTCTCGATCAAGTTTCAGTTCGAACTTGCCAGTCATGTGTTGGAGAATGGACAAGACAAGGGCCTGGGCATTTTAAGAGAGGCCACCGAGCGTCTGGGCGATGCGATTGGTGAAGTTCGCAGCCTTTCTCATGACTTGCGCTCGTCGCTGCTCGACACCCTGGGCCTGCCCGCGGCCATCGGTCAACTCGCGGCAGAATTCGAGCAGCGCAGCGGGCTCACCGTGACCTACAACGACAATGAGTTCGACTGTCATCTGGTCGATGGCGCGGCGGTCTCGCTGTTTCGCATCGTGCAAGAAGGACTGACCAATATCGAACGGCACGCCCAGGCGAAAAATGTCTCCATTACCCTGCACGGCTGTGAAGAGTCGGTAAGGCTGACGGTGATCGATGACGGCATCGGTTTTAATGTCACCCAGGTCGAACGTCGTCACTCGGGCATCGGCCTGCGTAATATTCGTGAACGCGTCGAGCATTTTGGTGGACGATTCGACCTGATCTCGACGCCCGGAAGAAGTGAGCTGGACGTTTTACTGCCGATGAAAATACCCGGCACAAAACGCTGATTCGCCCCTAACAACAAGAGTGAATGCCTTCGATGAACCTGCCCTACCCGATCCGCGTCGCCCTGGTCGACGATCACGCCCTGGTTCGTGACGGGATCAAAGCCCTGCTCGCTGTCATGACCCCTTTGGAAGTGGTGGGCGAAGCCGAAAATGGTGCCGATGCGATTGAGATGGTCGGGCGTTGCCAGCCCGATCTGTTGTTGGTCGACATTAGCCTGCGGGACATGAACGGGCTCGAGCTGACCCGCGTATTACGCAGCCAGTACCCGTCGCTCAAGGTGCTGATGCTGAGCATGTACGACAACAATGAATACGTGAGTGAATCCGTTCGCGCGGGGGCCAGCGGCTATGTATTGAAAAACTCTCCGTCGCGGGAAATCATTGCCGCGATTGAAGCCATTGCCAGCGGCGGGACGTTCTACAGTGCCGAAATCGCCCAGCGGCTGATTGCCGATAAAAGCACCGACAACGAGCTGACACCTCGAGAAAGCCAGGTGCTGTACAAAATGGCGCAAGGGTTGAACAACAAGGAAATGGCGCGCGAGCTGGATATCAGTGTTCGTACGGTAGAAACCCATCGCCTGAGCATTCGCCGCAAACTCAACATCGACAAACCCGCAGCCCTGGTCAAATACGCCATCGATCACGGGATCATTTCGCGATAGGGATTGCGATAGCAATGCTGAATTTCAGGCAAAAAAAAATCCCAGGCAGCTGATGGACGCCTAGGATTTAAAAATGCATAAACCGTGGTGGTGAACGCGGGGCGAATATTACGTAATATTTCGCCTTGTAACAAGATGTTTTGAATTCACCATTCAGTTACTAAATCTTCTAACCCCTTAAATATCCACACTATTTCTAAGGCAAACCACAGAAGAAAACGCTATTCCCAAAACAATGCTACCTCCGATCGATCCTACAAACAGTCCCGCACGACCTTGCGCATCGCTGCTGATTTTGCCCAGGGCGGCCCCTGATACAGCGATATATGGCTGCCATCCTTGTACTTCACGATGTCGACAATTTCATCCGCCGTGATGATGCTGGGCGCGGTGATTCTGTAGCCGTTGGAAATGGAAATTTGAGCCGTTTTGGGGATTTCCTTCTGCCAGGCGGGCAGAACGCACGCGGCATAGTCTTTTGGTGTCTTGTTACTGTACTTGCTGACATTTGGCTCACCTGGCACCAGGGACGCGGGCAATGAACAACCCGCTAGCAGCGCCAACCCAACTCCCCCTAGTAACATCCGCATGACGCTTCCTTATCCTGAAAAATGGAAATGTAACGCGTCGGCGTCCAGACATCCATCCGCTGCACACACATTTCAGGGGACGGCCTTGTTATCGCCCGGATCCGGATAGGACCGCTTGTTCAGATAGGTCATCCATCGTTCATACGCTTCATGCTGCCATCGAGTGACCCGCTCCCATTCCGGGCCGCTCAGCTGATGAGCGGAAATCAGTTTCATCATTTCCGTGGTGGCCGCGTCCAAATCAACCATCAGCTTATGAGCATGATCCCTAAAATCATCGGTAGTCGTCATTTGGCTGCCTCACCCTAGCGAAGAATCATTCCCTCTTCGACAGCAAGTCTGATGATTTGCCTTCATATTCCCGACAAAAGGCAATCTCGCTGTATCAGACGAACACAACCGCCCCGCCGTCTAAATGGGACTACTATTTTGTAGTGAAGACTGGCAGGAGGTCATCATGTGGCTTAACGAATCTGAACAAGAACTTCGGCGCGACCTGCAAGGCGTAGCGTCGGATCTGCGGTGGTCGGCGGTGGAGCTTTTGCGCATAGCTGAGCAGTTGCGCCAGGCCGGAAATGAGGTCGATGCCCAGGCCGCAACCCGTCTATGCGAACTGTTTCAGGGAGATGAAGAGCGATTGGCGGGCTACGCCGAAGAAATCAAGGCCAAGGCCATAACTCGAACGAAAGCTCAATAGCGGGAGGGAGGCTATGAACAAGCCTCTTTGCGCGCTGATCGTCGTACTGACAGCGTTGGGTGGTTGCAGCACTGAATCACGTCTCTATGGAGATCAGCCGCTGGTCGCCAAGGTCGAGAACGGCATGAGCAAGGAGCAAGTCCAGCAGATTGGCGGCCAGCCTTTATCGATCACCGATCGCACCGTTGAGCCGGGTTCGTGCTTTGACTACAAACTGGTGCAGGCCGGACATCAGCAGACCTTCAATGTCAGTTTCAATAATCGGGGCAAGGTCGATCATAAAAGCTTCATGACCTGTGCGGAATGGAGCGCGGTACAGCAAAGGGCCAGGGAACCTTCCCACACTACCGGCGGTGGTGGGTATTAATGTTTCGAATGAAAACCTCGATATGCCGGTCCAGCCCAAAGTAACCAAAGGGTTCTTGCCCCTGAGAATCAAAAGCGGTACCCCGCCCCACTGTAGGAGCGAGCTTGCTCGCGATGATCTATCAGCTACGTCGACGTCGACTGACACAACCCCTGTAGGAGCGAGCCTGCTCGCGAAGCTGTTGATCTTCAGATCTGCCACCCCTTTCCCAGAGGCCGAACGCAGGCGTTGCGCAGGAGGTACCGCGGCAAGGATGCCGCGGTACCGCCGCTACCAAAAAACGGATATGCCCTCCATCCCAGACCTTCAAACCCACGGTCACTCTGACTTCTGACTGACCGGCGATCGCGCCCTTGCTCTATAGGCAGGAAGTGCCGCCGCATACGCCAGTGCTTCCTCCCGGCTAGCAAAAGCGCCAAGTCGGTCACCTTTGGTGCAAACTCGCCAAGGGCCGTTGTTGACGCTGAGTACGTCATAACCGTTCATGTGCATTTTGTTCAGAACCGGAACGCTCATAGTCACCTCCTTTTCGGCAGTGATATCCGCTATTGACGTGCCTACCTTACACCTGACCTTTACCGAGGTGCCAACCAGATGTCACGCCAATATTCCAGCATCCAATTGCACTTTTCGTCACCCACCTCGCTCCAACCCTTGAAAAGCAGCCACATCGGCCTAAATACTGCATTTTTATAACTGGTTTATGACAGCTAGATCAGGTAACGCATGAAAGTACGCGCAACGGTCATTTGTGAGCAGGACCGCCATATTCTCCTGGTGCGCAAACTACGGTGTCGTTGGATGTTGCCCGGCGGAAAAGTCGAGCGCGGTGAAACCACGCGGGGCGCCGCCATGCGTGAACTTCAGGAAGAAACGGGTCTCGACGCTGACAGCATGCTGTACCTGATGGAGTTGGAAACGGGCGGCACCCGGCATCATGTTTACGAAGCTTTTGTGGTGAACTTTGATGCGCTTCGGCCACAAAATGAAATCTTCGATTGCATCTGGCATCCGCTGGACACCGTTCAAAACCTGAGCACCAGCGAAGCCACGCTCAGAATCGTCAAGGCATTCCAGCGTCGCCTGTAAGATTTTCTACGCCGTGGCCAGGGTTTGTCGCTCGTCACGAGGACTCCGTCAGTGGATGGTGGTGTCAGCCCTGATCGCCGCCGCCCACCGGCATGACCATGCCGGTGATGTAAGACGCGTCGTCGCTGGCCAGAAACAGAATAGCGCCTGCCTGCTCATCCAGCGTGCCGTAGCGTTTCATCAAGCTGCTGTCGAGGGTCTGGTCGACAATCTGCTGATACCACACCTTTTCCTCTGCACTTTGTTCGGCGCTGTTGCGCGGAATCACCCGTGGCGGCGCTTCGGTGCCGCCCGGCGCAGTGGCGTTGACCCGAACCCCACGCCCGGCCGTTTCGAACGCAAGGCAAGCGGTCAGCGCATTGACTCCGCCCTTCGCCGCGCCGTATGGCACGCGATTGACACTGCGCGTGGCAATCGAAGAAACGTTGACGATTGCACCACTCCCCTGCGCAAGCATGAACGGCAGCGCCGCGTGGCAGCACCATAATGTCGGGAACAGCGAGCGGCGGACTTCGGCTTCGATCTGCTGCGCCTCGTAATGCTCGAACGGCTTGGCCCAAATGGTCCCGCCGACGTTGTTGACCAGCACATCCAGACGACCGAAACGTTCGACAGCGGCGTGCATCACGCGGCTGCATTCGTCGTATTGCTCAAGGTCGGCGGTCAGGGCGAGCACCTGGCTGCCCTGTCCCAACTCCTTTTGCACCTCGAACACCAGCTCGGAACGGTCGACCAGGATCAATTGCGCACCCTCAGCCGCCATGCGTTCGGCGACGCGCCGACCGATGCCTTGCGCTGCACCGGTGATCAGCGCGACTTTATCGTGAAATCTGTTCATACATTCCTCGTTGCAAATATCGCTTTCGCGGAAAACGGGATCTGTAGCAGCTGGCGAAGCCCGCGTTCGGCTGCGCAGCAGTCGTAAAACCTGACTGCACGGTGTTCCTGATGAACCGCATTGTTTAATCTCACGACTGCTGCGCAGCCGAACGCAGGCTTCGCCAGCTGCTACAAAATGTGTTGCCGCGAAAATGCTCAAGCCGCGCTGGCGGCAAACTTTTCGTAGTAGAAATTCGCCGGCGCAATGCCTTGGTCGCGAATGAACTGGCTGACCGCCTCGACCATTGGCGGCGGGCCGCACAGGTAGACATCGACGTCGCCATCGTTCAAATGCCTGGGCTCGATGTGCTGGGTCACGTAGCCCTTGAGCGGGTGCTGACTGTCGGGGCTGGCCACGCAGGCACTGAAGCTGAAGTTCGGAATTCGTACGGCGAGCGCTTCCAGTCGGTCGAGTTCCACCAGGTCGAAATCGTGAGTCACGCCGTAAATCAGATGCAGCGGGTGCTCACTGCCATGTTCGGCGATTTTTTCCAGCATCGCGGTAAACGGCGCCAGCCCTGTACCACCGGCCAGCAGCAACAACGGTCGCCGGATGTCGCGCAGATAGAAGCTGCCCAACGGCCCGGCCAGGCTCATGCTGTCGCCGGCCTTGGCCATGCCGGTGAGGAAACTGCTCATCAAGCCACCGGGCACGTTACGAATCAGGAAGCTGACCTCGCCATCACGCTGCAATGAACTGAACGAGTAAGCGCGCGTTTGTTCGCTGCCGGGAACCCCCAGGTTCACGTATTGCCCCGGCAGGAACGCCAGTTTGCTCAGCGCCTCACCCTTGATCGACAGCGCGATGGTGCTGTCGGACAACTGGCGCACGGCGCTGATGGTCGCGTCATAGCTGGCCTGTTGCGTGCGACAAACCTGTGAAGAGGCCGGCACCCGCACCACGCAATCGCTCTGGGCGCGCATCTGGCAGGTCAGGACAAAACCCTGCTCGGCCTCGTCGGCCGTCAGCGCGTCTTCGATGTACTCCTCGCCCAGATCGTAACGCCCGGCTTCGGCGAAACACTTGCACGTGCCGCAAGCACCGTCGCGGCAGTCCAGCGGAATATTGATGCCCTGGCGATAGGCGGCATCGGCCACGGTTTCGCCCACATTGGCGTCGATGAATCGGGTGACGCCGTCTTCGAAATTGAACGCAATGGAATGAGTCATGACGGCCGCCTCAGAGGTGGTAAACATCGATGACCTGACGAACGTAGTCGTTCTTCAGGATCACTTTCTTGGCCTTGATCAGCGGGTTTTCGCCACGCATATCGAGGGTGTAGAAACTGCTGCCGAAATAGCTGTCGACGGTCTTGTAGCGAAAACTCAAGGTGTGCCAGTTGAAGCGCACGCGGCACAGCCCATCAGCCTGGTCGAGCAGCTCGATGTTGCTGATGTTGTGCGAGGTGCGGGTGTCTGGAATGCTCGCGCTGGAGCGTTCGGTCTTGATGCGGAAAATGCGGTCCTCAAGGCCGGTGCGATTGCCGTACCAGATCAACGAGATTTCGCGCTGAGGGTCTTCGGTCAGCTCGTCGTTGTCGTCCCAGGATGGCATCCAGAACGTCGCGTCCGGGGCGTACAACTCCAGCCAGTCGTCCCATTGCCGGTCATCGAGGTAGCGTGCTTCGCGGTAGAGAAAATCGCGCACGGCGTCGTAGGTGATGGTCATTGCACGGCCTCCACTGCAATCAATTCGGACTGTTCAGCGGCCAACGCCTTGAGCATCGTCTGCTGCCAATACTTGTGTTGCAGCACAAACAGGCCTTCGTCTTCGGTGCGTAAACCGCTGAGCAGCGGATGCAGGTCGATTTCCTTGGCCGCATCATCGGCGCCTTCGATCCAGTGTTCGGCGCCACGGGACATGTCGTTCCACGTCGTGACACTGCCCTGATAGCTGGTCTGGCAGGAGCGAAACTCTTCCAGATCGTCCGGCGTGGCCATGCCACTGACGTTGAAAAAGTCTTCGTACTGACGAATCCGGCTCGACCGTGCGGTGTCGCTTTCGCCTTTGGGGGCGACGCAATAAATGGTGATTTCGGTGCGGTTGACCGAAATCGGCCGCGCAATGCGAATCTGCGAGCTGAACTGATCCATCAGGTACACGTTCGGGTACAGGCACAGGTTGCGCGAATTCTCGATCATCCAGTCGGCGCGAGCCTGGCCGACGTCCTGGGCCAACTCATCGCGACGCTCGTACAGCGGACGGTCTTCGGGGTTGGCCCAACGGGTCCAGAGCAGCATGTGGCCCTTGTCGAAGGAATAGAAACCACCGCCCTGCTTGGCCCAACTGCCAGCGCTCATGGTCGGATTGGTGTCGCCGGCCTCGCGTTGTTTACGCTGGTTCTGGGTGGCGGCGTAGTTCCAGTGCACCGAGCTGACGTGATAGCCGTCGGCACCGTTTTCGGCGGTGAGTTTCCAGTTGCCCTCGTAGATGTAGCTGGAGGAACCGCGCAGCACTTCCAGGCCATCGGCGGACTGGTCGACGATCATGTCGATGATTTTCGCCGACTCGCCCAGGTGCTCTGCCAGCGGCACTACGTCGGCCTTGAGGCTGCCGAACAAGAAGCCACGATAGGACTCGAAACGCGCGACTTTGGTCAGGTCATGGGAGCCTTCGCAGTTGAAACTTGCCGGGTAGCCAGCCGCTGCCGGGTCCTTGACCTTGAGCAACTTGCCGGAATTGTTGAAGGTCCAGCCGTGGAATGGGCACGTGTAAGAGCTCTTGTTGCCGGACTTGTGCCGGCACAGCGTCGCGCCACGGTGACTGCAGGCATTGATAAACGCATTGAGCACACCGTCCTTGTTGCGCGCGATAAAGACCGACTGGCGCCCCATGGTGGTGGTGTAGAAATCATTGATGTTGGGGATCTGGCTTTCGTGGGCCAGGTACAGCCAGTTGCCTTCGAAGATGTGTTCCATCTCGAGATCGAACAACCGGGGGTCAGTGAACATCTCGCGTTTGCAGCGATAGATGCCCTGCTCTGGATTGTCTTCAAGCAGGGAGTGCAGGTATTCGGGTCGCAGGGACATGGCCGCCGCCTCCATTGTTTTTATCAGGCAAGGCCATGCTAGGACGGGAGGATGGGGCGGACTATCCGATGGGTGCAGACCTGTATCCGTTTTCTGCAGAGTACCCTGTAGGAGCGCTCGCTCGCGATGGACTTGAAAGCGCCGCGTTGATTCAGAAAGCACGCGTTATCGTTCACGTCCATCGCGAGCGAGCTCGCTCCTACAGGGGGATTTCAATGCCGGCGCTTGAGGGTGTCGGAGGGTAATTCGCCGAACTGCTTGCGATAGCTGTCGGAGAACCTTCCCAAATGCAGGAAGCCGTAATCCATCGCCACTTCCGTGACATTGCGCACGTTGCAGGTCGGGTCGCTCAGGCAGGCGTTAATACGCTCCAGCCGCTTCTGCCGGATGTAGTTTTTCGGTGTAGCGCCAGCGTTGCGCTCGAACAATCCATACAGCGAGCGCAGGCTCATCCGCGCCTGACGCGCCAATTCTTCGCTGTCGATGTCCTGCTTGAGGTTGCGCGCGATGTAATCGGCGATCACCTCGAACGTGGCGGCCGGTGAGCCGAGGCAGACCCGGCTGACATTGGTCTTCATCAGGCTGAGCATCTTGCTGACGATGATCTGCGCGTAATGCTCCTGAACCCTGGGGATCTGCTCGGTGGCCTCGGCTTCCTGGCAAATCATCGCCAGCAGATTGACGAAACCTTCCAACTCATTGAGTTGATAACGGTTCTCCAGGAACCGCACACCCTGCCCCGGATACCGCCAACGCTGTTCGTCGCACACCGACTCCAGCAGGTGAGTCGGAACTTTGAGGATGAATTTTTCGCAATCCTCGGAATAGGTCAGGTCCACGGGATCGTCGGGATTGATCAGCAGCAACTCGCCCGGAGCGAAGTAATGTTCCTCGTCGTGGCCACGCCACAGGCAGTTGCCGCGCAGCAGCACCTGCAGGTGATAAATGCTCTCCAGTGCGCCCGAGGTCACCCGCACGCTGGCGCCGTAACTGATGCGGCACAGGTCAAGACTGGCGAACTTGCGGTGGTCGAGGCTGGCCAGCGGCCGATCGGTCCTGGGCATCAGGATGCAATGGTTACCGACGTGTTGATTGACGTACCCCGACACCGCATAGGGGTCGGCGTGGTCGAACACTCTGCTGCGCTGACTCAACAGTTGCGCGTGCATCATCGGGTCACTCTCATTGTTGTTATCGATTACATCGGGCCATTCTAAGGCAGTACTTGCAGCGGTGTGTCAGTGGGCTGACCTGTGGAGCATTCTGGCCTCTTCGCGAACATTGCAATTGTGTACGACAAATTAACGGTGGGAGCGAGCCTGCTCGCGAAGAGGGCATCAGCTTCAACATCAACGTTGACTGACACTCCGCTTTCGCGAGCAGGCTCGCACACAGGGTGGCTCACATCGCGCTATCAGTCTTCAAGCGCGCGAACTCGCTCAAGTCGTTGTTGTTCCTCAGGTTGCGCAGACGACTGCAAGGTGAAATCGAATTCGATTTCGGCAAAGCGACCGCTGACGCCGTGCGCCTTTGCGCGTTCCTGATCATCGCTGAAGGTGATTTTGGCGATCAGCTCGTCACGGGTGGCGTAGGCGAAATCGTCGTGCAGGTACTGGTCGCCATCGAGGTTGATCTGGGTGGTCAGGTGACGATGGTCCGGCGCGGAAATAAAGAAGTGCACGTGCGCTGGTCGCTGACCATGACGGCCCAGTTGATCGAGCAGTTGCTGGGTCGGACCGTCCGGAGGGCAACCGTAGCCCGACGGCACGATGCTGCGGAAACGGTAACGGCCCTCGGCATCGGTGACGATGCGCCGACGCAAATTGAACTCCGATTGCGCGGTATCGAAATAAGAATAGGTGCCGCCTGTATTGGCGTGCCAGACGTCTACGACGGCGCCGGCCAACGGTTCGCCGGCGGTGTTCTTGACCTGGCCCTGCATGAACAGCACCACGCCCGGATCGAGGCCGTCATCGAGGCGCGCTTCGAAGTTCGACAGCGGTGCGCCCGCCACATACAACGGCCCTTCGATGGTCCGCGGTGTGCCACCGGACTTGCCGGCCTGCTCGTCTTCGGCGTCCATCAGCAGGTCGAGGTAATGCTCCAGACCGAGCCCGGCCACCAGCAAACCAGCCTCCTGACGCGCGCCCAGTACGTTGAGGTAGTTGACGGCTTTCCAGAATTCTTCCGGCGTCACGGCCAGGTCTTCGATGATGTTCACCGAGTCACGCAAAATGCGGTAGATCAAGGCTTTGGCGCGTGGGTTGCCGGCGTCATTGTGCAGGCCGCTGGCCTCTTCGAGAAATTTCTGGGCACTGGCAGTGTGGGAAATCTTGACGTTCATGGTGGTTCCTCATCTTGTAATTATTAACTTGGCAAACTGAACAGGCAGGTTCAGCGGTCGTCGTCACGGATGGAAGAAGGATGCCGGCACATCGCGGTGACTTCGATCGCCATGTATGGGTACAGCGGCAATTGCATCAGCAAGTCGTGTAGCTCTTGAACGCTGTCGACATCGAATACGCTGTAATTGGCATAGAGCCCCGCGATGCGCCACAGGTGACGCCATTTGCCTTGGTCTTGCAGTCGCTGGGCCAGCGCTTTCTCGTCAGCCTTCAGCTTGGCGGCCGCTTCTGGATTCATGTCGACCGGCAGGTTCACGGTCATTTTTACGTGGAACAGCATAATGCTCTCCTCAGGCTTGATGAATGGCAGTGGATGTCTTGTCGCGACGGAAAAACGCCAGGCGCTCTTCGTCCAGGCTCAGACCCAGGCCCGGCGTCCCGGGAACGTGCAGTTCGAAATCGCGATAGACCAGCGGCTCGCTGAGTATGTCTTCGGTCAGCAGCAAGGGGCCGAACAACTCGGTGTCCCAGGCCAGTTTATTCAGGGTGACAAAGGCATGGGCCGAGGCCAGTGTGCCGATGCCGCCTTCCAGCATGGTGCCGCCATACAGGCCGATACCGGCCGCTTCGGCAATGGCGGCGGTCCGCAGCACCGCTCGCGGGCCGCCATTCTTGGCGATCTTCAGGGCGAATACCGACGCCGCGCCTTCGCGGGCCAGATTGAACGCATCTTCCACACATTCGATGGATTCATCGGCCATGATCGGCGCCGGGCTCATGGCATTCAGGCGCACCATGCCCGAACGGTTATTGCGCGAGATCGGTTGTTCGATCAGGTCAATGCCGTTGCTGCCGAGAATCCGGCAGGCGCGCAACGCGACCGCCTCGTCCCAGGCCTGATTGACATCGACCCGCACGCTGGCGCGATCGCCCAGGGCTTTTTTGATGGCAATGACGTGGGCCAGGTCGCGGTTGACTTCGCCGGCACCGATTTTCAGTTTGAAGATCCGGTGGCGACGCAGGTCGAGCATTTTTTCCGCTTCGGCGATGTCCTTGGCAGTGTCGCCACTGGCCAGGGTCCACGCCACCGGCAACGCATCGCGAACCCGGCCGCCCAGCAATTCGCTGACCGGCAGGCCAAGGCGTTTGCCCTGGGCGTCGAGCAATGCGGTTTCGATACCTGATTTGGCAAATGTGTTGCCGCGAATGCTGCGTTCCAGCCTCAACATCGCGGCATTCACGTTGCCGCTGTCCTCACCGACCAGCAGCGGCGCGAAGTGTTTATCGATGTTGGTCTTGATGCTGTCCGGGCTTTCATTGCCATAGGACAGACCACCAATAGTGGTCGACTCGCCAATCCCTTCGATGCCATCGGCGCAACGCACGCGAATGACCACCAGCGTCTGATTCTGCATGGTGTGCATCGCCAGCTTGTGCGGGCGGATGGTCGGCAAATCGACGATGATTGTCTCGATCGATTCAATGGCTGTTGCAAGCATGTCGATACCCGTCAGGTTCTTAAAGTTCTGGCACCGATTCTGGTACGGCTTTTTTTCCGAAGCCAATATAGAATTGGTCTGGCTTGATACCTTAAAGGTATGCAACCGATTGACGATTGGAGGCCCCATGGAATTGCGTCACCTGCGGTATTTTCAGGTGCTGGCTCAAACCCTCAACTTCACCCGCGCTGCCGAACTGTTGCATATCGCCCAACCACCCTTGAGCCGGCAGATCCAGCAGCTGGAAGATGAACTGGGCGTGTTGCTGCTGGAGCGTGGGCGGCCGTTAAAGTTGACTGACGCCGGGCGGTTTTTCCATGAACACTCCACCGCCCTGCTCGAACAGCTGGGTAAGGTGTGCGACAACACGCGACGGATCGGACTGGGCGAAAAGACCTGGCTGGGCATCGGTTTTGCGCCATCGACACTCTACGGCGTGTTGCCGGAGCTGATTCGCCGCTTGCGCGGACGGGAGACGCTGGAGCTCGAGTTAGGGCTCTCTGAAATGACCACCTTGCAACAGGTGCAGGCGCTGAAGGCCGGGCGGATCGATATCGGCTTCGGCCGAATCCGTATCGACGACCCGGCGATCATCCAGACCGTCTTGACCGAAGATCGGCTGGTTGCCGCCCTGCCCGCTGGCCATCCACTGCTGGCCGGCCCCATCAGCCTTCGCGAACTGGCGAAGGAACCCTTTGTGCTGTACCCCGGCAACCCGCGACCCAGTTACGCCGACCATGTTATTGCACTGTTCGAGTCCTATGGCGTGAGCATCCACGTGGCGCAATGGACTAACGAGCTGCAAACAGCCATCGGTCTGGTGGGGGCTGGAATCGGCGTCACCCTGGTGCCGGCCTCGGTGCAATTGCTGCACCGCGACGACATCGGCTTCACGCCGCTGCTGGAAGAAAACGCAACCTCGCCGATCATTCTCAGTCGGCGGGTGGGCGATGTTTCACCGGGGTTGAATCATTGTTTGAAGGTGATCGAGGTGTTGCAACCGCAGGAGCGGGCATCGACGCCGGACACTTAAAGAGAGAGCCCTGTGGCGAGGGCGCTTATTGCCTTGCCACCGTTTCGGTGATCGTCTCTGACATCCTGGTGCCTCAGCCGGCAAACGCCCGGCGCCCCGCGCTTATCTCGGTGCGCAACTCACCAATGAAATCGGAGATGGCGCGCACGCTGTCCAGATGTTCGGTCGAGACCCCGCGAATCAACAGCTCGATTCGCCTGCTGCTGGGCTCATAAACCGTGATTTGCAGCAACCCGCCGCTCTCCGTGCATTCGCAGGACAACGGCATGAAACCGGACTCGACGATGTTGCAAAGGACTGAGATGGGAACCATGGCCGGCGCCTCTGTCCGCAGCTGATCGGATTGGATCCACTCAGGATAGATGCACTTTGCCGTTTCTGCGCCAGAAAAATTGTTAGCTGCCTCTCACTTCGAACTGTTATTCACTGGAATTACCTTTCCAGATCCAATTCCAGATCCCCGGCAATTCAACCGGCTGAGAGCTGTCGCGCACTGTTCGCGCCATCGCCGCCCGTTGCAGTGCGGCGGTGTCGTCGTAAAACGGTTGTTCTGCGGTTTTCACGCCTGCCGCCTGCGCACTGTCGAGCAGGATTTGCAGGTACTCGCGGGTGTGCCGGGCGGTATAGCGATTGAGGTCGTGAAAGGTCACCACCACCGGAATCACTCCGTCCACCACCGGAAGCTCTCCCAACGCAATGCGCTCGCGCACTTCGGACATTGAGCGCAGGAAGTGAGCCCGCCGCCGGGGGCTGGCGTTAAAACCCCAGATCTTGCCGTCATTGGCGCTCAAGTCGGTCAACAACATATGCAAGCCATGTTGCTGATAAGCGGCGAAGGTACGCTTGTCGTAACTCCAGAATGGCGGGCGTAGCAGCGTCGGTGGTGCGCCGGTGATCGCGGCGATGTCGGCACTGCCATCGGTGAGTGCTTGTTCAAGTTCCTGTGGGTCGAGAGAGCGATGGTTGGTGTGCGAAGGCGTGGCGGTATGAAAGCCCAGAATGTGCCCGGCGTCCCGCTCATGGTGCATGACCTCGCGTCCTATCTCACTGCCACCGGCTCGCGTTGCACGGGTCTGCACGAAGAACACGGCTTTGATGTCCGGCTGCAGCGGATTACGCGCCAGGCTATCGAGCACGGTTTCGGTCGGATTCCAGAAACTCGATGCGCTGGGACCGTCATCGAAGGTCAGCAGAAAGCGGATCGGTGGTTGTGCGCGCAGACGCTGTTCGGTCTGCGGTGTCATTTCGATGGGGGCCGCGATGCAGCCCAGCAGACTGGCTGCAATGGCGATCGCCGAGAGAACCTTGAACAACTGTTTCATGTTTTGCCTTGGGCCAGACCGTTTCGGTCACCACTTCAAACGGCAAAAATCCATTGCCCGTTTATCCTTCGCCAGCCCGCAGGTCGCTGCGGGCCGAGGTTGGATCAGGGTACACAGAGTTTGGTTCCGACGCTGCCCGGCAATCACGGGTTACTGGATAAAAGGCGGCTGGAACAAGTTATCGAGGATCGGCGCGGTCGCCACCTCGTTTGGGCGTAGGTGTCGACCCTGGCCCGAGGCCGAACGCAGGCGTTGCGCAGGGGGCACCGCGGCAAGGATGCCGGGTTAGCCGCCCCCGGAGCAATGCCTTCGTTATGGCATGCCGAGCCTTAGCGAGGCACCGAATGGAGGGGCAACGCCTTTTGGTTCCTTTTTGCCGGGCCGGCACTCCGGCGCTTGAAAAAGGGACTCGCCGTAAGGGCGAAACCGCCAGCCGCCGTCACCTCAAAAACGGATATGCCCCCCCCTAAACAGCACTGGCGTTCAACAACAACCCCTGCTCCCGCTCACACAACTCCACCACATAATCCCAAAGCACCCGCAACCGCACCGACTTGTGCAGTTCGCGGCGCGTGCTGATCCAGTAGCTGCGCTGAATACTTTCATCCGGCAACAGCGGCACCAACTCCGGATCCGCACTGGCCATGTAGCACGGCAACACCGCAATCCCCAACCCTGAACGCGCGGCCTGTTGCTGGGCGATGACGCTAGTGCTATGGAAAACCACCTGCGGATTGCGACAAAAGCTGTTGAGGAACATCAGCTCCTGGCTGAACAGCAAGTCGTCGACGTAACCGATCCAGGCATGACGACCAAGGTCTTCACGGCTGCGCAGCGGTGGCGAGCGATCCAGATAGGCCTGGCTGGCGTAGAGCGCCAGGCGATAGTCAGTCAGTTTTCGGGTGACCAGCATATCGGCCGCCGGGCGTTCGAGGTGGATACTGATCTCGGCTTCGCGGTTGAGGATGCTGACAAAGCGCGGCACCGCCACCAGTTCAACCTCCAGCCCCGGATAGCGCTCGAACAAGCCATTCATGCGACTGGCGAGGAACATGATGCCCAGCCCCTCAGTCACACCCACGCGGATCTTGCCCAGTGGCGCACTCGATTGGGTGATTTCCTCTTGAGCCAGCAGCGCGACGTTTTCCATGGCTTCGGCGTGTTTGAGCAGCGCATCACCGGCCGGGGTCAGTTCGTAGCCTTGGGCATGCTGAACAAACAGCGCGGTGCCGAGGCTCTTTTCAATGGCCTCGATGTGCCGGGCCACGGTGGCGTGGGTCGTATTTAAACGGCGGGCAGCCGTCAGCAAACGCCCGCTCCGCTGTAGTTCGAGAAAAAACCGCAGGTCATTCCAGTCAAACATGAATCGTCCTTAGGGCTGCGCTGTTTAAAAACGCACAGCAGCTGCGTAAAAACTAACATTCTTTTAACGAAAGCTAACAACTAGGATGACCGACAACAAGAACAACAAGACGAGGTCAGGGATGCAGACTTCTCTGGATGAATACGACTACATCGTGGTCGGCGCCGGGCCGGCAGGCTGTTTGCTGGCCAATCGGCTGTCGGCCAACCCGCAACATCGGGTGCTGCTGCTCGAAGCCGGCGGTCGGGACAACTACGCGTGGATTCACATCCCCGTGGGTTACCTGTTCTGCATCGGCAACCCACGCACCGACTGGTGCTTCAAGACCGAAGCACAACCTGGCCTGCAAGGTCGCGCCCTAAGCTACCCGCGCGGTAAAGTGCTGGGCGGTTGTTCCTCAATCAACGGCATGATCTACATGCGCGGCCAGGCCGGCGACTACGACGGTTGGGCCGCCGATGGAAATCCCGGTTGGAGCTGGCAAGACGTTCTGCCGCTGTTTAAACAAAGCGAAAATCATTTTGCCGGCGAGTCGGCGTTTCACGGTGCTGCCGGCGAATGGCGGATCGAGCGCCAGCGTCTGTCGTGGCCGATACTGGATGCCTTTCGCAGCGCAGCCGAACAAAGTGGCATCGCCAGCATCGATGACTTCAACCTGGGCGACAATGAAGGGTGTGGCTACTTTCAGGTCAATCAGAAAGCCGGAATTCGCTGGAATGCGGCCAAGGCGTTTCTCAAGCCCATCCGCCACCGTGCCAATCTCACCGTGTTGACCGACGTCGAAGTCGACCGCGTACTGCTGGAAAATGGCCGCGCCTCAGCGGTCACCACACGCTGGCAAGGCCAGGCGAAATCCTTCAAGGCGCGCAAGGAAATCGTCCTTTGCGCAGGCTCCGTCGGTTCACCCACTATCCTCCAACGCTCCGGCATCGGCCCTCGCCCGCTGCTGGAAAAACTCGGAATCGGCGTGGTTCATGAACTGCCAGGGGTGGGTGGCAACCTGCAGGATCACCTGCAACTGCGCCTGATCTACAAGCTCGAAAACGCCCGCACCCTGAACCAGATCGCCAACAGCCTGTGGGGCAAGATGGGCATGGGCCTGCGTTACCTTTATGACCGCAGCGGGCCGCTGTCCATGGCACCCAGTCAGCTCGGTGCCTTTGCCCGCTCGGGGCCGGAGCAGACCTCGGCGAACCTGGAGTATCACGTGCAGCCCTTGTCCCTCGAACGGTTCGGCGAGCCGCTGCACCCCTTCCCTGCCTTCACTGCATCGGTCTGTGATCTAAGGCCGCACAGTCGGGGTCGAGTGGAAATCCGCAGTGCCGATCCACAAGCGGCACCCCTTATCCAGCCCAACTATTTGAGCCATCCAGAAGACTTGCGCGTCGCTGCCGACGCGATTCGCCTGACCCGCCGCATCGTTGCCGCGCCGGCCCTGCAAGCCTTCAAACCGGTGGAATACCTGCCCGGTGACAGCCTGCAAAGCGAGGAACAACTGCACGAAGCCGCCGCGCGGATCGGCACCACGATTTTTCATCCAGTCGGCACCTGCCGCATGGGCCCTGACGCGGACGCCGTGGTCGATGCGCAACTCAACGTCCACGGCATCCCCGGCCTGCGCATCGCCGATGCCTCGATCATGCCGCGCATCACCTCGGGCAACACCTGTTCGCCTACGTTGATGATTGCCGAAAAAGCCGCGCAACTCATCCTCAACCCCAATACAAGAATCATCACCGGGCAAAAGGAACTGGTCACCCACACTTGAACACGGACCCGGATACTGTAGGAGCGAGCTTGCTCGCGATGGTGTGTCAGTCGACACCTATGTAGCTGACACACCATCGCGAGCAAGCTCACTCCTACAGGTAAAGGTAACGAGTCCCCCCCGATACATCGAAGTAGCGGCGCCAACCCAAAAGGCCGGCGCCGACAGTGGAACAACAAAAACAATCACTGTGAGGGATAACGCTATGTCAGAACATGTTCAGCCTATGGAAGCCGTGCGCAGCGCGGGCACCAGCCAAGACACGCAAAAAGTCATCTTCGCTTCGTCACTCGGGACGGTATTCGAGTGGTACGACTTCTTCCTCTATGGCGCGCTCGCCGCGGTGATCAGCAAACAGTTTTTTGCCGGGGTCAACGACACCACCGCGTTCATTTTTGCGCTGATGGCCTTCGCCGCCGGCTTCATCGTCAGGCCATTCGGCGCGTTGGTATTCGGTCGATTGGGGGACATGATCGGGCGTAAATACACCTTCCTCGCGACCATCATCCTCATGGGTCTGGCGACGTTCTGCGTCGGATTATTGCCGACCTACGCCAGCATCGGCATCGCCGCGCCGATCATCCTCGTGATGCTGCGCATGCTTCAGGGCCTGGCCCTGGGCGGTGAGTACGGAGGTGCTGCGACGTATGTCGCGGAACACGCACCGATCGGAAAACGAGGCTTCCACACCAGCTGGATTCAGTCCACCGCGACCCTCGGGTTGCTGCTGTCGCTGCTGGTGGTACTCGGGTGCCGCTACTTCACCGGTGACCAATTCGAAGTCTGGGGCTGGCGGATTCCGTTTCTGTTTTCGATCATTCTGCTGGGCATCTCGACCTGGATTCGCCTGAGCCTGCACGAGTCGCCCGCGTTCGTGAAAATGAAAGCGGAAGGCAAACTCTGCAAATCGCCACTGCGCGACTCCTTCGGTAAATGGGAAAACCTCAAAGTCGTGTTGATCGCCCTGTTCAGCATCAACGCCGGGCAAGCGGTGACGTTTTACGCGGCGCAATTCTATGTGCTGTTCTTCCTCACGCAATTTCTGAAGATGGACCCGGCCCTGGCCAACAGCCTGCTGATCGTCAGCGTGATCATCGGCGCGCCGTTCTTCATCTTTTTTGGCTGGCTCTCGGATAAGGTCGGGCGTAAACCGGTGTTGATGATCGGCCTGCTGCTGGCCACCGCGCTGTACTTCCCGATCTTCAAAACCCTGGCTCACTATGCCAACCCGGCCATCGACCAGGCGAGCCGTCAGGCACCGATCACCGTCATGGCCGACCCGGCCACGTGCACCTTCCAGTTCGACCCGGTGGGCAAGGCTAAATTTGATAGCCCGTGCGACAAGGTCAAAACCTTCCTGGTGAAACAGGGCCTGCCCTACTCCAGCGCGGCGGCACCTGCGGGCGCCGGCGTGCAGGTCAGCGTCGGCGACGTGAAACTCGATGGCTTTGACGAAGCGGCCCTGCGCGGAGCGGTGACATTGGCCGGGTATCCGTCACAAGCCGACGTGCAGCAGATCAACAAGCCGATGATTGTCGCGTTGATTGTGGCGCTGATCATCATCTCCGCCATGTGCTACGGGCCGCTGGCGGCGCTGATGGTCGAACTGTTCCCGACCCGCATCCGCTACACCTCGATGTCCCTTCCGTACCACATTGGCAACGGCTGGTTTGGCGGGTTCCTGCCGACCGTGTCCTTTGCGTTGGTGGTGTACACCGGGGACATTTTCTATGGGCTTTGGTACCCGGTGGTGATTACCGGGGTGAGCCTGGTGGTCGGGCTGATCTGTTTGCGTGAGACCATGAATGTGGATCTGCATACCAACTGATATCAAACGCCCTGTGGGAGCGAGCCTGCTCGCGAAGCAGACACCGCGGTTTAACAGACAGACCGCGTCATCGTTCTTCGCGAGCAGGCTCGCTCCCACAGGGTTCCCGGAGCAAGCTCGCTCCTACAGTGATCGGCATGATCGCAAAGCGGGCCGTTTTCGCTAATCTGACCTGATACATAGCCCCGCCACTCACCAGACCGAGGCACCATGATCATTTCATCTGCATCCGACTACCGCGAGGCAGCACGCCGCAAACTCCCCCGTTTCCTGTTCGAATACATTGATGGCGGAGCTTATGCAGAACACACGCTAAGGGCCAACAACGCCGATCTGGCAGAAATCAGCCTACGCCAGCGCATTCTAAAAAACGTCGAAACCCTGAGCCTCGAAACCACCCTCTTCAATCAACCCCTTTCAATGCCAATCATATTGGCGCCGGTCGGCCTGACCGGCATGTTCGCCCGCCGTGGCGAAGTGCAGGCCGTCAAAGCGGCGGAAAATAAAGGCATCCCCCTCTGCCTCTCAACCGTCTCGGTGTGTTCGATCGAAGAAGTCTCGACCCAGAGCCAACAATCCATCTGGTTTCAGCTGTATGTGCTGAAGGACAGAGGGTTCATGAAAAATGCACTGGAGCGTGCGAAAGCCGCCGGTGTGAAGAACCTGGTGTTTACCGTCGACATGCCCACCCCCGGTGCCCGATACAGGGATGCGCACTCGGGCATGTCCGGCCCTTTTGCGGCATCGCGGCGAATTTTTCAGGCCATGACCAAACCCGACTGGGCATTCAATGTCGGCGTCATGGGGCGCCCACATGACCTGGGCAACATATCGAAGTACCTCGGCAAGGCCGTCACGCTCGAAGACTACATGGGCTGGCTGGCCAATAACTTCGACCCTTCGATCAGTTGGAGCGATCTGGAATGGATTCGTGATTTCTGGAAAGGCCCGATGATCATCAAAGGCATTCTCGACCCTCAAGATGCCAGAGACGCGGTCAGCTTTGGCGCGGATGGCATTGTGGTGTCGAACCACGGTGGCAGGCAGCTGGACGGCGTGCTCTCCACGGCCCGGGCATTACCGCCCATCACGCAAGCGGTGGGTAATGATCTGACAGTGCTGGTCGACTCGGGAATCCGCTCGGGGCTTGATGTGGTGCGGATGTTGGCGCTGGGCGCGAAAGGCGTATTACTGGGGCGTTCGATGGCCTACGCGTTGGCCGCCGATGGCCAACGCGGGGTGGAAAACATGCTGGACATTTTCGCCAGGGAAATGCGCGTGGCCATGACCCTGACCGGTGTGACTTCGATTGGCCAGATTGATGAGTCCACGCTGGTTGAGGCTGTTCGATAACAACCGCAGCTTCGTTATCGGCTGAAAAAGCGAGCGTCAGACCTCCGAGTCGAGGAGTTCAAACTTCACTTGATCGGGATAGAACGCCATGTACTTTTTGATCTGCTCTACCGACACTTTGGGTTTTTCATAGCTCCACACCGCATTGGCGCCTTCATGCCCCGGGACTTGCAAGCTGAAATAGGTGGCATCGCCCTTGTAGGGGCAATAACTGGTGTGATCGGTGATGGCAAAGTACTTTTCGTCGATATCTTCCCGCGGAATGTAATACACCGGCGGATAGTTGGCCTCGAGCATCACCAGCGCCCGTGAAGACGCGGCCACCTGGATACCGTGAAACTTCACCAACAGGCAGCCTGGCTGCTCGGCGATGGTGATGACAGGACTAGGACCGGAGCTTTTCATGGAATACATTCCTCATGATGCTAATGAACCTGTAGGAGCGAGCTTGCTCGCGAAGGACTTGAGAGCAACGCGTTTATTCATGAAGAACGCGTTATCGTTAACGTCCTTCGCGAGCAAGCTCGCTCCTGCATTCCCCGCGACGGCTGCGCCGCAGCCCCAAAACCAGAGACCACGACTGTCAGGTATAACCCAGAATTCGCAATCACGACGGTTTCGCAGCCGAACGGGATTGCCACTCTCCTGGAAACGGGCGAAACACTCGAACCGGGTAAAACATCGTCTACGATCAATAGCACCGTGACACCCCTACTGGGCAGTCGAGCAGTCGTGGCGTGGGGGGGACGAGTCTCAACAGCTTGAGGGACCCTACATGCCGGCCACACAGTTCGCTCTCGATCAAAAGCTCATCACCCTCGATGCCCGTCCGGATCGCCTGGATCTACGCGATCGCATTTTCACCCCGCGCGTCCAGTCACTGCCGCCCTCCTGGCCCGCCGACAAAGACATTGCGACCGAGCTCTCGGCTTACCTGGCTAAAGGCATGGTGCTTTACCAGGGCAACGAAGGCGCGTGCACCGGGTTCGGGTTGGCGGCGGTGGTCAACTATCTGTTGTGGCGACGGGACCGGGCCTCCACACAAACCAGCCCGCGCCAGCTTTATCATTTGGCCAAGCTGTATGACGAATGGCCCGGTGAAGACTACACCGGCTCCAGTTGCCGGGGTGCCTTGAAGGGATGGCATAAGCATGGCGTCTGCGCGCAGGCGCTGTGGCCGTATACCGTAAAACCCGACGGTTCGGTGCCGGATTTCGAAGCGCCGGCCGAGAATTGGGCGATTGACGCGATGACTCGACCGCTGGGGGTCTATTACCGTGTCGAGAAAAACGATGTCACCGCGATGATGGCGGCGCTCTACGAAGCGGGCGTGTTGTACGTTTCCGCCAATGTGCATCAGGGGTGGGCGCTGATGCAGCCCAACGCCAAAAAACGCCCGCCCGTGGTGTTCAAGAGCATGTCTGTGCTTCCCGTCATCAAATGGCCGGCAAAGCCTCAGGGCGGTCACGCGTTTGCCTTGATCGGCTACACCTATCAGGGGTTCATCGTGCAGAACTCCTGGTCAACCGACTGGGGATTTTCAGGTTTCGCCATCCTGACGTTCGAGGACTGGCTGGCCAATGGCACCGACGCCTGGACCGTGGCTCTCGGCGTGCCGATCGAACACGGTGCGCTTTCGAATAGCCCGTCGGCACGCGCCAGGGTCGATGCTCGATCGCCGTTTCGCAACGCGCTGTCGAGCGCCAGCGCCAAGCGCGAAGGTGTCTCGCTGTTCACCGCCAGCGCCCCCGATCTCGATCGCAAAGGCCCGCCGCTGTTGACCATGGACCAAGCCTATGGACTGACCATCGTGATGGAAAACAACGGCAGCATCGGGCCCCGACTCACCGACGTGGAAAACGTCCAGGCCGGGGTCAGGCGTATCGTCTACGAGTCCCCCCGCGCCTGGTACGACAAGCTGCCGGCAGCCAGCAAACCGGCGGTGTTGCGGATCGCCATCTATGCCCATGGCGGACTCAATTCAGAGCAAGACTCCATCAACCGGATTTGTGCGATGGCGCCCTACTTCCTCGAAAACAGCCTTTACCCGCTGTTCGTCACGTGGCGCACCGGCGCGCTGGAAACGTTCGCCGACATCGTTAAAGACACCCTGCCGGGACTGTTTCCCGAAGCCGGCAGCCTCAGCGATGTGTTGAAGAACATCAAGGACAAGGCCCTGGAAGGCCTGGACCGCACGGTGGAGCTGGCAACCAAGAAACTCGGCGGCGATCAGTGGAGCCAGATGAAGCAGAACGCCGACGCCGCCTCCGTGGCAGGCTTCACGCCGCGCGGGCTGGTGGAAATGGCGGATAATCTGAAACAACTCGTCGCCGACATGGGCAAGAACAACGTCGAGTTGCACCTGATCGGTCATTCGGCGGGCTCGCTGATCAATGGCCACTTGATTCAACTGTTGTGGGCCAGAAGTTTGTCCATCGAAACGTCGACGCTGATGGCCCCGGCCTGCACCCTCGATTTCGCCAATCAGACCTACCGCAAAGTCATCGAGGCCGGTGGGCTCAAGCGCGAGGATTTCCACATCCACATGATGTCCGACAACCGCGAACAGGACGACAACGTCATCAACGTGTACCACAAGTCACTGCTGTATCTCGTGTCCCGTGCCTACGAAGAACTGCAACGCATGCCGCTGCTGGGCATGGCCAAAGCCCTGGATAAAGACTTCCAGGACTTCAGCGACCCCGATCTGTCCGAGTGGAACATCGCCGCGAAAAGCATGACCGAACAGTGGAATCAGTTTTACTGGGGGAGCACCATTCCAGCCGGTTTTGCCGCGACAGGCCGCGGGCTACCGGAGGAATTCGCGAAAACCCTGCACATCTTCAACGATCCCAAAATGAACTATGGCGCAGGCACCAAGGCAGACACATCCCACGGAGGATTCGACAACGACGTAAACGTCATTACCGCCGTGTTACTGACCATCCTCAGGCGCGACCCCGACGCGAAGCTGGACCTGCCAGTGGTGAACCTCAACTATTAATGTAGGAGCAAGCTTGCTCGCGATGGAGGTGAACGATGACGCGTACCGTTTGGAAAAATGCGTCGCCTTCAAATCCATCGCGAGCAAGCTCGCTCCCACAAGAAAAAACTGTACATCCATACAGATAAAGATTGATCCATCGTTCATCAGCCGCCATTCTGTCCGCCTCTCGACTGTTCATGAGCGATGGTGGTTATGCGGCTGTATCTCTGTGAAAAACCTTCCCAGGCCAAAGACATTGCGGCGGTGCTCGGCGCCAGGCGTCGTGGCGACGGCTGCTGGTTGGGAACGGACGTCACGGTGACCTGGTGCATCGGCCACCTGCTGGAAACCGCGCCACCGGATGCCTATGACGCACGTTACAAGCGCTGGGTACTGGCGGATCTGCCAATCATTCCAGAAAAGTGGAAGATGACCGTCAAACCGCGCACGGCCAGCCAGTACAAGGCCGTCAAACGGCTGCTGGGCGAAGCCGATGAGCTGGTGATCGCCACCGACGCCGACCGTGAAGGCGAGATGATCGCCCGGGAGCTGGTGGAGCATTGCCGGTATCGCGGGCCGATCCAGCGTCTGTGGCTCTCGGCGCTGGACGATGCCTCCATCCGCAAAGCCCTGGCGGCGCTCAAGCCCGGGGCCGAAACCTTCAGTCTTTATCATTCGGCGCTGGGGCGTTCCCGGGCCGACTGGCTGATCGGGATGAACATGAGCCGGCTGTTCACACTGCTAGGGCGTCAGTCAGGCTATCAAGGCGTATTGCCGGTCGGCCGGGTACAAACCCCCACCTTGCGCCTGGTGGTGGATCGCGACCGCAGCATCGCCGATTTCGTGCCGGTGGCTTACTGGGCCATCGACGTGCAATTGCGGCACGACGGCACCGCGTTCACCGCCCAGTGGCGTGCGGCGTCCGAGGTTTGCGACGACCAGGATCGCTGCCTCAATCAGGCGCTTGCCCAACAAGCCGCTGCGGCAATAGGCAGCGCGGCGACTGCCCGGGTGATCAAAGTGCGCACCGAGCGCATGCGTGAAGTGGCGCCGCTGCCGTTCGATCTGGGCACGTTGCAGGAAGTCTGCTCGAAGAAGCTCGGCCTCGGCGCGCAAGAAACCCTCGATATTGCCCAGGCACTCTACGAAACCCACAAAGTCATCACCTATCCCCGCAGCGATTGTGGCTACCTGCCCGTGAGTCAGCACAGCGAAGCGCCCAGTATTCTGGCGGCGCTGCGCCAGGCCGACCCGACGCTGAATGCCTTGAACGATCACCTGGAGCCGCAGCGACGCTCGCGGGCCTGGAACGACGCCAAGGTCAGCGCGCACCACGGCATCATCCCCACGGCGGCGGCGAAAAACCTTGAGCGACTGGCGGGCAAGCAGCGCGCGGTCTACACCCTGATCCGCGCGCGTTATCTGGCGCAGTTTCTGCCCAATCATGAATACGACCGGACCCAGGCCGACTTCGATTGTGCAGGTGAAGCCCTGCGCGCGGTGGGCAAACAGATCGTTGAGCCCGGCTGGAAACGTGCCCTGCCCGAGGCCCTTGCCCCGGCAAAGGGCCGCGAAGCGCCGGCGCCGCAAACACTGCCGGCCTTGGCCGAGGGCCGCGACTGTGCGGTGGTCGACGTGAAACTCAAGGACCTGTGGACGCAACCGCCGAAACCGTTCACCGAAGGCGACCTGATCAAGGCGATGAAGAACGTTGCCAAACTGGTGGAAGATCCACTCCTCAAGCAAAAGCTCAAGGACACCACCGGCATCGGCACCGAGGCGACCCGAGCCTCGATCATTCAGGGTTTGCTCGACCGCGGTTACCTGATCAAGAACGGCAAGGCCCTGGCCGCGACGCCAGCAGCTTTCAGCCTGATCGATGCCGTGCCGCGCGCCATCGCCGATCCCGGGACCACGGCGATCTGGGAGCAGGCCCTGGACATGGTGCAGAGCGGTGAAATGAGCCTGGAAGAATTCGTCACCAAGCAGGCCGCGTGGATGAGCAAGCAAGTCGCCCGTTGCGCCGGCCTGAGCCTGACCATCAGTGGGCCGGCCAGCCCTGCCGGGCGCGGTGCGACACCTTGGAAGAACAAACGAAAACCGGCCAAACGCAAGCCGTCGACCGGCATCAAACGCGCAGCAAAACCCGCTAGCAACACGTAATGTTTCATTTTAATCCGAAGCTTTTTCAGCCATTTTGAAATTCCATGAGGCATTACACACAGCAGACTGCGGACGACTTTCGCGCGGCCTGGTTGCCTGCTCGTCAATCAACTAGAGTGAAGTGACAGCCCTTGCTGCAACTGCCGGGGCCTGGATCGATGTGCTGAAACTACCGCAGTAGTGGATGGCCTCGAGGTCATCCAGGGGCCACATCGGGCTGAACGCCTTGAGGAACACCGATGTATTCAAACATCCTTTTCACTTGGGGGCTGGCGGCCAGTACGGTGTTCGTACATGCCATGGGTATTGCGCTGATGCTCAGGGCTCTGGATCGCTGGGCAAGGACGCATCCAACGACCCTCTGGGCCATTAGCTGGCGGTTGGCCTGGGTGGCCTGTTACCTGCTCTTGCTCCACCTGGTAGAAATTTCGATCTGGGCAGCGTTTTATCTGTGGCAAAAGTGTCAGCCCGATCTCGAAACGGCTTTCTACTTCTCCGGCGTGACTTACGCGACGATTGGTTACGGAGAGGTGGTGATGGCGAAACCATGGCGGTTGCTCGCGCCGATCGAGGGCTTGACCGGAATCCTCATGTGCGGTTTATCCACTGGCATCTTCTTCGCGATGGTTAATCACATTTACCAGATGGCCCGCACGGAAACCAACAGCGATCACAAATCCTGATGGATTTTTAGTGGCTGGCGAGTAATCCCGCTTGAACAGGAGCCCGTCAGCATGCCTTCGATAGCACTGCACGCCGCCCAGCGCGACGAGTGGGAAACGATTGAAAACCTGATGCAGTTCTATGTGTACGACTTAAGCGAGTGGTTGCCGCTGAAACTGGCTGAACATGGTTTTTTCAAGGTCCAGCCCAAACCCGGTTACTGGCGCCACCCCGCGACCCAGCCTTTTCTGATCCGCGTCGATGGCGAGCTCGCCGGCTTTGTGACCGTGGATGACGACACCCACCTGGACGGTGCCGAACACAACATCGGCTACCTGTTTGTCACTCGACGCTTTCGTGGCCAAGGTGTCGGGAAGTTTGTCGTGTCTACCCTCTTGAGCCGCATCCCCGGTCAGTGGCAAATTTTCCACATCGATGCGAACCTGCCTGCGCGGCGGTTCTGGGCCCGGGTCATGTCCGAGCTGGTCGGTATCGAGTGCTCTCTGCATCAGCGTAAGGTGGACGGTTATCCGTGTACCTTCTACCGCTTCCAGGCTCCGGCCCCTTTGGCCTGAGCAACGCTTCCCCGTCCTTTTCTAATTCCAAACGGCTTTGTCGGACAATATGTAGTGACTGAAAATATTCACTACAAAACCGTTGACGCCTCCGATTTGCCCTTGCATGATGCAGACATCTCCCCGATCGGGAGTACAGCAACATGTTTGAGCAAGCTCGTCTGACCGCCGAGCTGTTTTCCCCGGATACACGCTGCCCACAAGGCAGATTGAAGAAGCTGACCTGGCCCGAACGTCCAGTACAAGGACGAGAAACGCTGGCGATCAATCCTCATGAAGCTTGTGGCCGACCCTGAAAAGGTCGGCAGTGGCCTCCAGGTTTTCGCTGCTTCTCTTCGTTGTGACGCTATTGCGTAGCAGCTACTCAACAAGACTACATGCAACAGACGCGGGACCTCGCCAATTTGGCGGCCGAACGCTGACGTCCTGGTTTCGGTGCCAGGGATCAACTAACCGATGGGCTACTTGTATTAGCGAATCAACTTTGAAAGATCACCAAATGGTCAAGGGGCATTATTATGAATCTGAACAATCAACCTACTATCGATGAACTGGCTCGTATGTTCGCTGCAAAAAAAGACAGCCATGACAGCCATATTCTGTGGATCAGCAAGTCGGGCCAGGTTCATATCGACTGCCTGTCGCCTCACGCCCATGAAGCGGAGTTCGACAAGAACAACCAGCACCTGCTCGCCCGACTGAAGATGTACCGTCGCGGCCAGGGCTATGTCGGCAAGAAAGCCGCAGCCGACAAGGATTTCATCGGTAAAGTTCTGCAAACGCTGAAACAGGCGTGGGCATCGATGCAGAACCACAACGAAGTTCGGGTGATTGACCGGTTCTACTGATTGCTCAATGGGTTTAATCCCTTCCCAACAATAGAAAGGCCCCGCTCGTCACATCGAGCGGGGCCTTTTTGTTTTTCTCGTGCTCATCAAACATAGCTATCGTTAAGTCTATCCACCGACCATTGGAGGCTAACGATGAACAATACCCTGATGTCCTTGCTGTTGTTGACAGTTGTGAATGTTGCCTACGCAAACAGTACACCCGACATGCCTGCTTTCGATGTCGACTGCCCCGGAAAAATCCCCGTCCACGCGGATCAGGACGGGCCGGTATTGATCAACGGCAAAGAAGCCGAGAGCAAAGCCATCGACAATCACCACTTCGAGGCCAAAGGACAGGGCCTCACGCTGTCGATCGTCCTCGACGATGAAGACACGGTGACCGTGACCCCCATTGGCAAGACACCCAATACCCCGTGCCTGTCAGTGGATGACTGATTTCGCTCTCAGCACCAGGTCCATGAAGGCCAGCGATGCTGCGCTGTGATAGTTGTTTTTGCGTCGCAGCAGAGCGGCGCCGCGCTTGGGCGCCTCCCCCAACAGCGGAATTTTGCGCAACGCGCGGTCCTGGGTGGCGATGGCTTCCGGAAGAATAGTGGCGATGGCCGTGTGCCGGATAATTTCCAGCAAGGTATTCACCGAGTTGACCTCAATCACCACCTTCGGCGTGATCTGCGCCTGGGCAAAATACTCATCGATGCGGGTGCGGGTAACGAAGTCCCGGGCCAGCAACGCAAACTCCAACTGCGCCAGGTCCTCGGCGGACAACCCGCTGTTGCTTTCATAGAGCGGATGATCGCGCCCGACCATCACCCCCAACGTCTCGGTAAACGCCGGGATCGATTCGATATCGGCACTGCGCACCTGGGAAAACGCGATGGCGATGTCCAGTGAGTCATTCGCCAACCTGGCCTCGATGTCGTCCATCGACAACTCGAAAATCTGCAGATGGATGTTCGGAAACCGCGCCACGTAATCGCGTACCAACGGGCCCACCAGGTACGCCATGAATGTCGGCGTCATCGCCAGCCGCAAAGAACCCCGGGACAAGTCCTTCACGTCATGCAGCGCGCGCTTGCCGGCGGCCAGTTCCACCAACACCCGTCGGGCGCACTCGATGTAGGCCTCACCGGCATCGGTGGGCTTGACCGTGCGCGAGGTTCGGTCGAACAGGTTGACGCCCAAGGTGTCTTCCAGTTGCCGGATCTGTTGGGACAAGGTCGGCTGGGAGACGTGCAGCGCCTCGGCGGCGCGGGTGAAACCGCCGTGGTCGGCGACCGCCAGCAAATAGCGCAGATGTCGGAGCAGCATGGAGTCATCATCCATAGGCAGTACTTATGCGCTGCATTGTATATCGGTCTTGGACGCTATGGATCAACCGGCAGAAGATTTGCTCCACACCCAAGCGTACCCACCCGATAGGAGCCCCCCCATGCAACAGTCCCACGCTTACAACGACCCAAGCCTGGCCCTGACCACGTCGATCCTCGATGCCAAGGCGCGCAAAAACCTGTCCTGGCAGGACCTGACCGACGGCACCGGCCTGGGTCTGGCCTACGTCACTGCGGCCCTGCTAGGTCAGCACCCCTTGCCGGAAAGCGCCGCCAAAGTGATTGGCGAGAAACTCGACCTGGACGCCGACGCCGTGGCCCGTCTGCAGATCATTCCGCTGCGCGGCAGCCTCTCGAGTGTCCCGACCGACCCGACCATCTACCGTTTCTACGAGATGATCCAGATCTACGGCACCACCCTCAAAGCCCTGGTTCATGAACAATTCGGCGACGGCATCATCAGCGCGATCAACTTCAAGCTCGACATGAAGAAAGTCGAAGACCCGGAAGGCGGCTCCCGCGCCGTGATCACCCTCGACGGCAAGTTCCTGCCACTGCGTCCTTTCTAAGCAGATACCGGCCGCAACGAATTTTCACCCCACGAAACCTTGTAGCAGCTGCCGAGCCCGCGAGGCTGCGTCCGAGGACGAAGTCCTCGCAGACCTTGGCGACTGCTTCGCAGCCGGACGCAGCCGGACGCAGCCTCGCGGGCTCGGCAGCTGCTACGGAAAATCACCCGATTCATGCATGAGGAAGCCACCATGAAAGCGCTCATCGACGGTTTTTTGAAGTTTCAGAAGGAAGCCTTCCCACAACGCACCGACCTGTTCAAACACCTCGCCACCACGCAACACCCCGGCACGCTGTTCATCACCTGTTCCGACAGCCGTGTCGTGCCGGAACTGCTGACCCAGCAAGAACCCGGTGAACTGTTTGTGATCCGCAACGCCGGCAATATCGTGCCGTCCTACAGCCCGCATCCAGGCGGTGTATCGGCCACCGTCGAGTATGCGGTCGCGGTACTGGGCGTCACCGACATCGTGATTTGCGGCCATTCGGACTGCGGTGCCATGACCGCAGTCGCCCAGTGCAAATGCATGGATCACCTGCCCGCCGTCAGCGGCTGGTTGCAACACACAGAGTCGGCGAAAGTCATCAATGAGTCCCGTACTCACGCCAATGACGCGGCAAAAGTGAGCTCGATGGTCCGGGAAAATGTGATCGCCCAACTGGCCAACATCCAGACCCACCCTAGTGTGCGACTGGCTCAGGAAAAGGGCCTGCTGAACCTGTATGGCTGGGTCTACGACATCGAAACCGGTTCGGTCGAGGCGCTGGACGCCAACAGTCGCAGTTTCAAGCCGTTGGCTGAGTACCCGAATACCTGTGCCGTTTACAGTAAAGCGGTTGAAGCCGCGTAATAGCCATCATCAACGGCTCGCCCTTGGCGTAACCCGCCTTGCGCCAATTCAATCCCATGTAGGAGTGAGCTTGCTCCGGGCTGCATTCCGACGATGAGGCCTTGCCAGTCACTGTTAACATTGACTGCCGGTCCGCTATCGCGAGCAAGCTCGCTCCTACCATTGATTGGCGCTGGACGTATCAAAGTGTGTACAGCCCCGCCTTTGACACACCGCCCCTATAAAACCCCGCACCAAAGACACATCGCAGATACACCCGCTTGATGAAATGTGCCTGTCGATTGGCCAAGCCGATCAACACGCTCAACTCACTCAATGCGACGGAATATCACCATGTTCAAGTTCTCGACTTCTTCCCTGACCCTCGGCCGGGGCACGCCGTTTGCCCCGCATTCCTGACTGCACGGAGACCTGGCCCATGAACACCGCAATCTCGTCGGCCGTGAAAGGCCTGCACCTGAACCTCGACCGTGCCGGTAGCTGGCTCGCCCCCCTGACCTTGCGGTTGTTCATCGCCTGGGAGTTCTTCGAGTCAGGTCTGGAAAAGTGGAACGGTGAAAACTGGTTCGCCGACATCCAGGACCGCTTTCCGTTTCCGTTCGACCATGTGTCGGCGACGCTGAACTGGGAACTGTCAATGTGGGCTGAGTTGATTTGCGCCCTCGCCATTCTGGTGGGTTTTGGCACGCGAATATCGGCCATTGTTCTGATCGTGGTCACCGTTGTTGCAACGGCTGCCGTTCACTGGCCGGCCGATTGGTCTACATTGAGTGAGCTTGCCCAGGGTTACGCCATCAGCAACAAGGGCCACGGCAACTTCAAACTGCCGCTGATCTACCTCGCCAGCCTGATGCCATTATTGCTCTCGGGGGCCGGCAAGCTGAGCCTGGATACGCTGCTGGCGCAATTCTTCTGGCACCGTAACAATCGTTGAAATGTTACTGTGGCAAGCTTCATCCCCACCTCACTTGCGTAGACAGGAGCCACCATGGCCGTGACCACCCAATGGATCGAGATCGACAGCGCAGAAGGTAAATTCGGCGCTTACCTGGCGATTCCTCATACCCAAAAAGGCCCGGGGATCGTATTGATCCAGGAGATCTTCGGCGTCAACGAGCACATCCGCTCCGTCGCCGAGCAATACGCCGCCGACGGCTATCTGGTGATCGCACCAGACCTGTTCTGGCGCAACGGCCACCGCATCGAACTGGGCTACGACGAAGCCGGCTGGAAACGTGCGGTCGAGCTGATGAATGCCACCGACATCAAAAAAGCGCAGTTCGACATCGGACTGGCCATCGACGCCCTGAAAGCTCATCCGGGTCTGGACGGCGGGATCGCATCCATTGGTTATTGCTTTGGCGGCTTGCTCTCCTACCTTACTGCCGCCAATGGGCTGGTGGACGTGGCGATCGCCTATTACGGTGGCGGGATCCAGAATCATCTGGATCGGGCCGATGAAATCGAAGTGCCGCTGCTGATGCACTTCGGTGAACAGGACAGCCACATTTCATTGGAAGCCGTGGAGAAAATCGCCGAGCGTTTCGACACCAACGATAACGTCGAAATTGTCGTCTATCCGGAAGCCGAGCATGGCTTCAACTGCTCGCATCGCGACAGCTACAACCAACGCGCAGCGGCTGAAGCCCATGGCAATACGCTGATCTTTTTGGGCATGGAAATGTAGGGCCGGCGCCAACGCCAAAGGCACCTTCATCAAACGATGAGGGTGCCTTTTTTTTTGTGGGCGGCGCTTACATCTGCAAGGCAATGCTGTAGATCGGTTCGTCTACTGTGCCGCTGGCTATCCGAAGTGTTCGCGAAATACAGACGCCTACTTCGCCGCCCCCTCATGCGGCTTATAAAAGAGAAATTTGCGGGTCTCGGTAGTCTTGATGTATTCCTTGGCCCAATCGGGTTTCACATGGCGGTCATGGAAATACATGGCGCCATGGGTTCGGTCGTTCAGTTGTTTGTTGAGCGCTTTGCGGGCGATTTCCTTGGCAATCACGTATTGGGATTCTTCCTGGGCTTGATCGGAACGCCCGTCACACCACCACGAAAACTGGCAGCTCTTTTTCTCGGAGCCTTGCTTGACCACGCCGCACACCGTATCCGGAAAGCCCTCATGACCCAGTCGGTTCATGACCACGCTGGCGACGGCTTCCATGTCTGCCGATTCCCCACCTTTGGCTTCCCAGTAAATGGAACGAGCCAGGCAGGTGATTGCCTCGTCCATAGGCGCTTTTCCTGCCGGATCGACTGCCTGCACTTCGGAGGTTGTGATGGTTTCGGCCTTGGGCACCGGCACGTCGCTGCCTTTCTCCGCGGCTTTCTGCTCCAGGACCTGGGCTTTGTCTACAGCCACTTCTTTTTTTTGTTCCTCGTTATCCGCCATCACGTGACCGGTGAGAAGGGTTAATGCAAGGCAGGTTACTGTCCAGATAAATCGCATGATCGACCCTTCTGAGTGAACTGCGTTTGAACCTCTAAATGTCGACGCTGTAGCGCATCTTATGGCGATCTGGCTTGATTGTAGTAGCCAGAGTTCATTCCAACAGACAGCGAATAAACTGTATTTCGGCGCGAAAAGGCATTGCGCTCGCGGGGGGGATATCGCGCATCATGGGCGCAGTCAGCCCAAGGGGAATTTCCATGCGTTTGATTTCATCCATTACACGTTTTGCCGCGTTGTCATTGGCGCTGTTATTCGCCGGCCAAGCACTGGCGGCCGACGATATGCAATTGATTGACTCGATCAACCTCTACCGCAGCCAGGTGCAGCGTTGCGCAGGTCAGCCGGCGGGAGAGTTGCCACCGCTGGTGGGCGATCCACGTCTGGTGCTGTCCGCCACCAGTGTTAGCGATCTGCGTCAGGCCATGGCGAGCGCGGGGTATCCGATGGTCAACGTGCAGGCGATCCGCCTGTCCGGGCCGCAAGATGCGCCGGCGGCGATGAAGGCGATTCAGGAAAGTTTTTGCCAAGTGGTGCTGAACCCGCAATTCGTCGATATCGGGGTCAGTCGGGATGGGCGTGAGTGGCGCATTGTGCTGGCGCGTCCGTTGTTGAGCGCACGTCTGGGCGACACGCAGGCTGAAGGGCAAAAGCTGCTGGCAGCACTCAATATCGCCCGCAGCCAACCCCGTCAGTGCGGCACACAATCCTTCGCCGCGACCACGCCGCTGGCCTGGAACGCCATGCTGGCCACCGCAGCGGAGGGCCATTCACGGGCCATGGCCAACAATAACTTCTTCGATCACAAGGACCGCGAGGGTCGTACACCGGGTGACCGGGCTGAATTGGCGGGTTACATCGGCCAGCAGCTCGGCGAGAACATCGCCGCCGGACAAGACACCGTTGCCAAGGTGGTCAATGGTTGGCTGAACGGTCCGGGGCACTGCGCCAACCTGATGAACCCGCAGTTCCGGGAATTTGGGGCAGCGTATGCGGTGGATCCGAAGAGTGATGCGGGGATTTACTGGACGGCGATGTTTGGCACGCAGTGAGTGTCCGGTTGTCATCAATTTTCTTGATCCTTTAAATCATGAAGCCGAATTTTTTATTTTTTTCCGACCTGTTCAAGATGGTTGCACTTTTGATATCTCGGGGGGGAACTTCATGAATCTCAATTTTGCGTTTGCGTGCATGATCGTGGTCTCGTTTGCGATCGCGTTAGTCCACAGCTGATTCACTAAGGAGCAGCCGCTTGAGCAACACGCCCTCGTGGCGGGGACGGCGCCGCGCTAACAGACGTGGTGGGGTGTATATCCGTTTTTTTGGTAACGGCCGTTACCAAAAAAATGGATATGTCCCACGTCCAAAACCTTTCGCCAGATAACATCACTAGCCCTAAACACCCGGACCTTTTCGTGAGCTATGGGTCCATTCCCGCGGACTGGCACCTGTTTTACGCCGAAAAGCCCGAGCCAGCGCCGAGGGACTTTCGTAACCGACCTCATCAGCGATCAAGGCTATGGGCTTGCCTTCGCGCAGGCGTTTCTGCGCCAGGCTGATCCGCCAGCTCACCAGATAATCGACGGGAGTTTGCCCCACCACCCGACGAAAGTGCTCGGCAAAGCTGGCGCGAGACATGTTGGCCGCTGCCGACAACTCAGCCACCGTCCAGGCTTTGCCGGGCTCGTCGTGCATGAGACTCAAGGGCCGCGCCAGTCGCGGATCGGCCAGGCCAGCCATCATCCCTGGGCTCTGATCACGGTTGGTCAGAATGTGCCGCAGCAACTGAATCACCAACAATTCGAACAGCCGGTCCATCATCGCTTCACGACCGCAAATGCCGCCGAACGCTTCGTTGAACAGCCACTCCAGTGTGCCGGCCATCGACGGTATTTCATCGAGTTCCAGCACCAGGTAATCAGGCAACGCCGCCGCCAGTGCATTACCCACCCCGCCATCGAAGGTCAGCGACGCACACACCAGCTGAGTCTCGAAGGTTTCAGAGGCGAACAAACGATGACGGTAAGGCCGGGGGAAAAACATCAACGTCGGCTTGCTGAGCCGAATCTCTCGCTCATCGGCCAGTTTGAGGCCCAACTCACCGGCCTGAAGCAAATGCAGATGCCCGCTAGCTTGATCGCCATCGAAGCCGGTGGTGCCGCAAAACGCCCCGCTGTGAAAGGTGCCGGCACTGACACTGAAATGCGTGAGCAAGGTGGACAAGCGATCCATAAAGCGACTCCCAAGCGGATAGCTGGACGATCTGTTGCATATCCTCGACGATTTGCACCCGAAAGACCAGCTTCGGCCACTAGCATGGACCCCGTACCCCGCGCATTTTGCGCATCAATCTACGGAGAATGACCATGAGCCGTATCACCACACTGAGTCTCGAACAGAGCACCGACGCCACCCGCCCACTGCTGGAGGGCATGCAGAAAAAAATCGGCTTTTTGCCGAATGTATTCAAGACCCTGGCCCGTGCCCCGGCTGTGCTAACGGCCTATTTGCAACATTCAGTGGCCTTGGGCGCAACGTCCTTGAGCGCCAAAGAGAAGGAAGCAATCTTTCTCGCCACCTCACAGGTCAACGGCTGCGACTACTGCCTGGCCGCACACACACTGTTTGCCGGCAAGGCCGGGCTCTCTGCGCAAGAGATCCTTAGTGCCCGGGATGGCCAGCTCAACGCATTTTCCGTGCTCGCCCGACAAATCACCGAAAGCCGCGGCCATCTGAAGAGCGAGCAGCTCGAAGCTGCCCGCACCGCCGGCATTGACGACGCCAAGATCATTGAGGTCATCGCCCACGTGGCCTCGCAAACCCTGACCAATTACCTGAACAACGTCGCCCTGACCGAGATCGATTTCCCTGCAATCGATGCGTGAACACCTCGTCAACTTTTGGAGTACAGGCCATGAACACGGTCACGCTTTACACCACTGACACCTGCCCTTACTGCCATAACGCCAAGGCGCTGCTGGCCAGCAAAGGGATCAACACGGTGGAAATAAACGTTCAATCCGACCCCGGAAAATTTCAGGAAATGCTCAACCGAAGCGGTCGGCGCAGCGTCCCGCAAATTTTCGTCGGTGATACGCATATCGGAGGTTTTGACGACTTGGCCAAGCTCGACCGTCAGGGCGGTTTGTTGTCGATACTGGCTTGATGCGATGGGTCTGACCACCGGCAGATGTTTGCCGGTGGTCGCACGACTTACTCAGGCGAGCTTGACCAGTTCCAGCAGCGCCACCAGGCCAATGGCGACGGCGGTAAAGAGGAAATGATTGAAGCCCGCCATCGCTTCAGCAAGGGGGTAGGCCACCATCAAGGCCCAGGTGCTTGGCGCGCAGCAAGTGGCGCAGCTTTTTGTAAAAGGCGCTACAAAGGAAAAGAGTCCGTTGCGGCCGAGCCCATGGGCCATCTGATGAACCTTGTTGTTAACGGAAGCGATTATTCACAGGCCAGATGAGTGGTCATTCAATAAGCGGCGAAATGCGGGTGATGGGACTAGCGTTATAAGTTCTCGCTGGTCCTCCAGCATTCTTGCAGTGGTGAACTTCAATGGAAAAAATCGCCAGAAAGCTGAGTGAATTCACTGCCGCTCGCCTCGCGGGCGCGGGGTTGGCATTAGTTGTCGGATTGAGTAGTCCGATCGCCGCACACGCCGATGAGGCCGCTGCCAAAAGTCTGTTCAAGAACATGTCTGACTATATGGCAGCGCAAAAAAACATATCGTTTAACTACGACACTGACTTTGACGTCGTCACCAAACAAAATCAGAAACTCACACTGGCCGCATCCGGCACGTTGGTCATCAATCGGCCAGACAAAATCCGCAATAACCGTTCGGGTGGATTTGCCGACGTCGAGATGCTGTTCGATGGCAAGACCCTGACCCTGTTCGGCAAAAACGCTAACGCTTACACGCAGGTTGAGGTACCTGGAACGCTTGATCATTTGATTGATCAGCTAAGGAATAAGTTTAACCGACCGTTACCCGGCGCAGACCTGTTGATGTCCAATCCTCAAGCAGAACTGATGGACGGTGTGAACGACATCAAGGATTTGGGCAGTGGTGTGATCGGCGGCGTGGAATGCGATCACCTGGCCTTTCGAACCAAGGACGTCGACTGGGAAATCTGGATCGCCCAAGGCGACCGCCCTTACCCTTGCCGCTATGTCATCACGTCTAAACAGGTGACCGGTTGGCCGCAGTACAGCATTCAGTTGCGGGACTGGAAAAGCGGCGATGAAGTGACCGCTGACGACTTCGCGTTCAACAACTCGACGAATGCCAAAAAAATCGAGCTCAAAGACCTTCCCAACGCAGACGACCTGCCGAAGAACTTTGTACGAGGAAAACTCAAATGAACCTCTTGATGAAAACGGGTGGTTTGCTGGTGTTCGGGTTCGTCCTGATCGGTGCGCTTGAACTCGGCGAAACCCTGTCGATCCCAGGCGTGCACAGCGTGATTTCACCTGCCGAAGCGGTTGTCGGGCGTCCGCTCACGCCAGTCAGTGTGGCCGGGGTAGCACGGCGCTCGGCGCGGCGTTGAGCGCGCAGCAGGGTACGGCTCAAGGTATTCGATCGTGTGGAGGGTATTTTTGCTGGAGAGCACAGCCACCGATTGGGCGTGATGCAAGTGGTGGGGCTGTTACCCACCGGCAGGAAATGGCAGGGGCGGCTGGATTCGAACCAACGCATGGCAGGATCAAAACCTGCTGCCTTACCGCTTGGCGACGCCCCTGTAACTTGCGCGGAAATTTATCAACTTTCGCGTCGTACGGGAAGCCCTACGCAAAATATTTTTTGTTTTAAAACAGCCACTTATCATTAATCACAGCGACACACAAGCCTCAAGGGCAGAGCCGACCAGCGGAAACCGAACCATCCAACCCCCTCCACTACGCTTTGCGCTCGACATCAAAAACCCGGCCAGGCTCGCATTGAATACCAGTAAAAGGCATTTCCAACAGCGGAGTGAAGTCACATGACACAGGTATTGTTCATCGGGCAGACGCTGGAAACCGTGGATTTCTCCGACCCGGCCTTACCCCCAGGCTTGACGGTCGAAAAGATACAAGCAGGCATAGCGATTGCCATGGCATCCATGGCGGAACGGGGATGGCAGGCTGACCTTTGTCTGGTCCCGCCCGACAAAACCGCCGGTCCCTTGCTGGAAAAACAGTTAGCCAGAAAGTCCTACAACTGCGTCGTCATCGGGGCAGGTATTCGCCTTCCGCCAAAGAGCTTGCCCCTGTTCGAAGTGGTTATTAACGCCGTGCATAAAGGCGCGCCCGACGCAGTCATTGCCTTCAACACGGGGCCAGAGACAACCGCCGACTGCGCCGCTCGCTTGTTAAAACTGAACTAAGCCAACGGCTGGTGTCGGCGTAATGTCCGCCCCATTGATCACGAAGGTATTGATGTAGCCAGCAGCGAAGTCAGGGCTGTCGTCTTTGAACGAGCTCTTGCGCGCAATTGAAGTCATTTTGCTGTCGCCGTCTTGAACTTGGTCCAGGTTCGCATGCGCGCCCGCATATCCGACTGGGGAATGTCCTTGCCCGGAATCAATCGTGCATACGTGGCCTCATCGAGGTAGATGTCCGGGTTGTTGCGCATGCTCGCATCCACGCCCGGACGCGCCTTGGCATTCGAGGTCGGGTAGCCGGTGAAGTTACTGATGGCGGCCATATTCTCCGGCCGCATGACGAAGTTGATGAACGCATAGGCATATTCCGGATGTTTGGCGTCGACCGGAATCGCCATGGTGTCCATCCACACCGTGGTGCCTTCTCGGGGAATGCGGTACTGGAACGTGGTTTTCTTGCCTGCGCTATCCGATGTCCGTTGCGCCTGGGTCATGTCGCCGCTGTAACCGAGTGACATGCACAGGTTGCCATTCACCAGATCGGTCACTGGCTGCGACTGGAACTTGCGAATGTACGGCCGCAGTTTCAACAGCAGCTCACTCGCTGCGGCCAGGTCCTCAGGCTTGGCGCTACGGGGTTCGCGCCCCAGGTAATTGAGCACCACCGCCAGCACTTCATCCGGGGAATCGATCATCGAGATGCCGCAGTCGGCAAATTTGGCAGCCAGTTCCGGCTTGAACAGCATGTCCAAGCTATTGACGGGGGCATCCGGCAGACGCTGTTTGATCTGTTCGGTATTGTAGGTCATGCCGATGGTGCCCCAGGTGTAGGGGACGGTGGCCTGGCTCGAATGTTCATACTGTTTGCGCAGCTTCTGCAAACCAGGCTCGATGTCCCCCATGGCGGTAAGTTTTGAGCGGTCCAGCGGCAGCAGGCTGCCGGCGCGCATCAAGCGCTCGGCAACGGTGTCGCCGGGGAAGATCAGATCATACCCACTGCCGCCGGCCAGCATTTTGGCTTCCAGTGTTTCACTGCCATCCATCACGTCGTAGATCACCTTGATCCCGGTTTCGGCGGTGAATCTGGCCAACGTGTCTTCGGCGAAATAGTCGGCCCAGTTGTACAGCCTGAGGGTTTTCTCTTCGGCGTGCAGCGATGGCAAGGCACAGGCCAGTGCCAGGGCACCGAGCAACACTCTGTTGGCAATACGCATATCAAACTCCTTGGGTAGCCCAGCGTGAGTGAAGGTGACGACCGTCCTGACTTAACAGCGCCCCATACATCTCCGGGCGACGGTCGCGGTAGATACCCCAGCTCAGGCGCTCTTCGCGAATCGCGTTCAAGTCCAGGCTATGAACCAGCACGCCGGTACTGTCTCGGTCCGCCTCGGCGAGCAACTTCCCCTTGTGGTTGCAGATAAACGACGAGCCGTAGAAGTTCATCTGCAAGTTTGGATCGAGGGTCGCGGTCTCTGGGCCGACGCGATTGGCGGCCACCACCGGCAGAATGTTCGCGGCGGCATGACCGCGCATGGTCATCTGCCAGTGGTCACGGGAATCCAGCGTTGTGCAGCCAGGCTCAGAGCCGATGGCCGTGGGAAACAGCAAGACTTCGGCGCCCATCAATGCCAGGCAACGGGCGGTTTCGGGGAACCACTGATCCCAGCAGATCCCCACACCGATGCGCCCGAAAGCCGTGTCCCACACACGGAACCCGGTATCACCAGGGCTGAAGTATTCTTTCTCCTGATAACCGATGGCGTTGGGGATATGGGTCTTGCGGTACACACCCAGCAGGCGCCCGTCGGCATCCGCCACGCTCAAGGAATTGAAGTAAGCATTGCCGGCCTTCTCGAACCAGCTCAGCGGCAGCACCACGCCCAACTCTTTGGCCAATGCCGCGAAGCGCTTGAGTACATGGCTGTCTCGGTATTCTTCGGCCAGCGCCAAGTGCTTATGGCTTTGCTCGATGCAGAAATACGGTGTGGCAAACAGCTCTTGCAACAGGATGATTTGGGCGCCCTTGGCCGCCGCCTCACGCACCAACTGTTCGGCCTGATCGAGGTTATGTGGCAGGTGCCACGTGCAAGGCATCTGGGTAGTGGCAATCGTCAACAAAGTCATGGCATCAGCCCTCTACTCGCCAGACGGGCTGTTGCTGGGTGATGCAATGCACCCCGCCGCCGCCATGGGCCAGATGATTGATTCGGACCGGCACCACTTCTCGCCCCGGGAACGCCTGACTCAGCACCTCGGCAGCCGCCTGATCGGCCTCAATGCCATACGCCGGCATGATGATCGCGTCGTTGGCGATGTAGAAGTTGGTGTACGAGGCACAGAACACTTCAGCGTCGGTGTCCACGGCATCCGTGGCTTCATACAGCGCGATCAGCTCGAACGTGCGCCCTTGGGCATCGGTAGCCAGTTCCAGCGCACGGCGGTTCTCCCGGACCACTTCGGCATACACCGACTGCTTGTCGTGGGTCGCGTCGACCAGCAATACGCCGGGGCGTGCGAACGCGCAGACGCCATCGACATGGCCGTCCGTCATGTCGCCGGTCACGTGGTCTGGATCGCCCGGTAGCCAGATGGTTTTTTTTACACCCAGCAGACGCGTGAAGATGTCTTCCATCTCCGCCTTGCTCATGCCCGGGTTGCGATTGGCATTGAGCAATACCGATTCCGTGGTGATCAGCGTGCCCTCGCCGTCGACATGAATCGCGCCGCCCTCGTTACTCAACGGTGTGCCAAAACATTGCACACCGAGGTGATTGAGTGCGCGGCGCGCCAGGCTTTCGTCCAGGTCGTGCGCCGACTTCTCGCCCCACGCGTTGAAGCGCCAGCTCACTCCGGCCAGCCCCTGTTGCGGGTGGCAGATGAAGCTCGGGCCGGAGTCACGGCACCAACTGTCGTTGACCGCCAACTCGATCAGTTCGATGTTGGACCCGCACAGGGCCCTGGCACTCGCGACAGCAGACGGGTCGACCACCATTTTCACTGGTTCGAAACGGGCAATGGCGTTGGCCACCCGTGCGAAATCGGCCTGCACCAGCGGCAATGTCACGTGCCAACCCGACTCCCAAAGGGCCTGGTTGTGCGGCCAGACCATCCAGGTCGCGGCGTGTTTTACCCACTCTGCCGGCATCCACCAGCCACTGTTTTGTCGTTCGTTTTGCTGCATGACATGCGGCATGATAAAAAGCCCTTTAGTTAAGCTATTGTGTTCAATGAAAACTGCCTTGGCGGTCTCGTCATGCATGCTACGGCTATAAAAATAGGCCAACAAACGATGGATTTAGTAGAAAAGTGATTAGAGGAACTTATCAATATGCTCAAGCACTGGCCCCCGCTCAGCACCCTGCGCGGCTTTGAAGCGGCCGCACGACTGGGCAGTTTTCACAAGGCCGCCGACGAGTTGCACCTGACCCAGTCAGCCATCAGCCAGCAAATCCGCAGCCTTGAGGCGTACCTTGAACAGCCGTTGTTTTTTCGCAGTGGACGCAGTGTCAGCCTGACTGATGCCGGCCACGATTTGCTCAGCACCACCCAGGCGCTATTGCAGCAACTGGCCGTGGGCATACGCCGTCTCGGGCAATACCAGAAACCCAATCAACTGGTGCTCAACACCACGCCGACGTTCGCCCGGCACTGGCTGCTGCCACGCCTTGGCGATTTTCGCCGTCAGCATCCGGAAGTTGATTTGTGGATTTTCAGCACCGATGAAGTCCCGGACATGACCACCCAGACCATCGACCTCGCGGTGCGCGACGACATCAGCTCCCAGGCTGAGTGCAGCTTCAAGGTGCTGCACGCAGACCGCCTTTACCCGGCGTGTCACCCGGATGTGCTGGCAACGCCCGTCGAACAGCGCACCACCCTTCACGGCGAACGGGAAATGGACTGGAGTCACTGGGCTGTGGAGGCTGGCATCGACGTCGGCCAGAAGGATCAGGGCCTGAACTTTTCCGATCCCGGCCTGCTGCTGGACGCTGCATGCGCGGGGCTCGGCATCGCACTGGTCAGCCAGTTGCTAAGTCAGCCAGCGCGTGCCAGCGGACTGTTGCAACCGTTGGTGGAGGACACCATTCGTGGCCCGAACTGGGCCTTGCTGACCCATCGCGACAGTGAACACAATCCGTTGGCGCGATGCTTTATCGAGTGGCTTCTGGGTAACCTGGACACAACAGGAACGGCTATTTGACGAGCCGCGTTTCCTTGGACGGCCGGTAGCCAAAGTACGAGCTGTAGCACTTACTGAAATGACTCGGCGACACAAAGCCGCACGCCACCAGCACATCCACCTGGGACAGTTCGGTGTGCTGAAGCAGTCGCCGCGCCTCGGTAATCCGCAGTTCCATGTAATAGCGTTGCGGTGTCGTACCCAGTTGCTCCTTGAACAAACGCTCGAGTTGTCGGCGTGAACGGCCGGCGTAGACCGCCAGTTGCTCCAGCTCCAGAGGCTCTTCAAGGTTGGCGTGCATCAGTTTCACCACCTCGCGCAGGGGCGCGCTGACACAGATATTTTCAGTCGGTTTTATCCGCCGGTAGCGGGACTCCTCGAAGGCCAGGATGTCCTCGATCCCCTCGACGAGGGCTTTGTCGTGCAAGCCTTTGATCCAGTCCAGCGCCATGTGGAATGCGCCTGATGGACTGGACGCCGTGAGCCGGTCTCGGTCGATCACGTAGGGCTCACTGGTGACCTGTGCCGCCTTGGCAATTTCCGCGAGTGCGGGACGATGTTCGGGGTGAATCGCACAACGATAGCCATCCAGCAAGCCCGCACTCCCCAGGAACCATGCACCATTCCACAAGCCGGCCAGCGTGACGCCGTGGTCGGACGCATTTCTCAGCAAACCGATCAACTCATCCGTCGCCTTCAGCTCTGTCCTGTAGCCGCCACACACCACCAACAGGTCCAGGTGTTGAATCGCGGCACAATCGATCCGGGCATCTGGCCGGATGATCAGCCCCAGGTCGCTGACCACCTCTGCGTCATGCAAGCCGAACGTTCGGGAAGAGAACAACCTGGGCCGTAACAGGTTCGCGGTGACAATCGTATCCAGTGCCTGGGTAAACGCAGGCAGCGAAAAATGTTCGAGCAGCAAAAAGCCTGTCCGTGTCATTTGAACAGGCTCATTGGGGTTCTCGTTCAGATAGCGAAGGTTTTTCCCCTTCATGCCTCCGCTAAATTGGCGTCTTTCGATCAATGTTCAGGCCACTCGTTTACGTTAACGAACCTATAGTTTGGCACATCGGAATTTCGTAATGCGGTCTACGTTCCGTGGATCAAATGAGTCAGTCTCCTTTTGGATAAAGGATCCTCAGCCAAGGCCAGCGAGCCTGATAACTTTTCGCCTTTTGATCGAACAAGCAAGGTTGGGCATTTTTGGGGTTGATCCGCAGAATGCCTTGCTCGATGTCTGCCAGGCCATTGGGCGCATAAACTTCACCGGTTTCAGCATCCAGCCCAATGCATGTCCCCGCAACAAGGTAACGATCAACTCCGTCTTTAGTCGACTGAAGCTGAGGGTAAGCACTGCCAAATCGCTGAGGATACCAAAGGTGGATGCGAGCCTGATTCTTGACCTCAACGTTAACGTCCAGGTCCTGGAAGAGGCGCCGAGCTGAGTTGATCACCTCATTCTCGGCCTCCCAGGACAGATCAGTATCGAAGTAAAAAACGTCGTAATCCTTGATACCCCAATCGGGCGGCTGCTGCGACTGATGATTCCACACCGCCTGGAAAAGGCAGCCCGCCGTGAGCATGCACTGGCTCAAACCGAGTGAAGGCAAGCGTGCGGTAATTTGAGCGTTGATGGGATTGGTCATTGCAATGCTGACCAGATTTTCGACAGTCAATGTCATGTTCAGTCCTTGTTGAAAATTGGGCTGAGGCGCCCATTTTGGCGGGAGGGCCTGCGCCCGCGAGCATACCACTGGGCCCTTCAATTGAACCCCGCGCCTCATCGGCGGTGGTCACTGGAAGGCGAAGTAACCGGTTTCCACCAAGGATCGCCCTCACCACCCCGGGAACGGGCGAATACCCCATTTAGGCAATGTCCCGATCCTTGGTTTCCGGCAGGAAGAACGTGCCAAGAATGGCCGTCATCACAGCGATGACGATCGGGTACCACAACCCGTAGTAAATATCCCCCGTGGCCGCGACCATGGCGAACGCCACCGTCGGCAAAAAGCCGCCGAACCAGCCATTACCGATGTGGTACGGCAGCGACATCGAGGTATAGCGGATACGCGCCGGGAAGAGCTCCACCAACCAGGCCGCGATTGGACCATAGACCATGGTCACGTAGATCACCAAAAGGGTCAGGAGTGCCAGTACCACCGGGTAATTGGACTTGGCCGGGTCGGCTTTCTCGGGATAGCCGGCGTCCTTGAGCGTAGCGCCGAGGGTGGCGGTGAAGGCGTCGTTGCGGGTCTTGAAGTCGGCGGCTGGCAGACTGGAGCCCTCGAAACTCTGGATCACCTTGTCGCCGATGCGGACCTGCGCGACGCTGCCTGGCTCGGCCTTCTCGTTCTTGTAGGGTATGGCCTTCTTGGCCAACAAAGTCTTGGCGAGGTCGCAGGAGCTGGTGAATTTGGCTTTGCCCACCGGGTCGAACTGGAACGAGCACTGGCCGGCATCGGCAATTACAGTGACGGGATTCTTCTCCTGCGCGATGAACACATCGGGGTTACCGTATTGGGTCAACGCATGGAAGATCGGGAAGTAGGTAACTGCCGCCAATATGCAGCCGGCCATGATGATCGCCTTACGGCCGATACGGTCGGACAGACTGCCGAATATGACGAAGAACGGCGTGCCGATCAGTAGAGAGCCGGCAATCAGCAAGTTGGCGGTCTGCGGGTCAATCTTCAGCGTCTGCAGCAGAAAAAACAGCGCATAGAACTGCCCGGTGTACCACACAACAGCCTGGCCAGCGGTACCGCCGAGCAGGGCCATGATCACGATCCTGAGGTTGTCCCAGCGAGCGAAGGATTCGGTCAGCGGCGCCTTGCTGGCCCTGCCTTCAGTCTTCATCTTCACGAACACCGGCGACTCGCTGAGCTGCAGGCGGATGTAGACCGAAACGATCAGCAGCAAGATCGACAACAGGAAGGGAATCCGCCAGCCCCAGGTCTCGAAGGCTTCGGAGCCGAGCAGGGTTCGGCAGGCGAGGATCACCAGCAGGGAAAGAAACAGGCCGAGGGTCGCGGTGGTTTGAATCCACGAAGTAAAGTAGCCACGCTTGCCTTTCGGCGCATGTTCCGCCACGTAGGTCGCCGCGCCACCATACTCACCACCCAGTGCCAGGCCTTGCAACAGGCGCAGGGTGATCAGGATGATCGGCGCTGCCACGCCGATGGTCGCGTAGCCGGGTAGAAAACCCACTACAGCGGTGGAGATACCCATGATCACAATAGTGATGAGAAAGGTGTACTTGCGTCCGATCATGTCGCCCAGTCGGCCGAACACTATGGCGCCGAAGGGGCGTACGGCGAAGCCCGCGGCGAATGCGAGCAGCGCAAAGATGAAGGACGTTGTCTCGTTGACGCCAGCGAAGAAGTGCTTCGCGATAATCGCGGCGAGGGAGCCGTAAAGGTAAAAGTCGTACCACTCGAACACGGTGCCCAGGGACGAGGCGAAAATGACCTTGCGCTCCTCCCTGGTGATCCCGCGGTTGGGCGCGCTGCCCGTGCTTGTGTTGTCGATTGCGGCCATGGGGCTTCTCCGTCTTGCTCTTGTTGTAGGCCGGAGCACCTCACCAGCATTACCGCACCCAGGCCCTTAGGCTGATGTCATCGGATTACGGATTGCGCAACGCATGCAAACAGGCTGACGACCTCGCATCACCACAAGGTTTCTTAAAGCATAATCACCTTCGCGCAGATATCCACTCACTCACCGCCCGGGTCGTCGGATCAGCGCGCAAACTCAGCCCTTGGCCGCCATCGCGGTCACTTCCACGCGCATGCCTTCGACCGCCAAAGCCGCCACACCGACAGCTGCGCGAACCGGCCATGGCTTGGCAAAGAAACGCTTATAAACCTCGTTGAACGCGGCGCGGTCGGCCATGTCGGTGAGGTAGATGGTCAAGTGCATGACCCGGTCCATGGAACTGCCGGCGCGTTCCAGCGCGACCTTCAATGCCTGCAACGTGCACTCGCTCTGCAGGGTGATGTCGCCCAGTTCCAGGCTGCCGTCGGCGCGGGTCGGGATCTGGGTGGAGACCAGGATGCCGGCGAAACCGGCGACGTCGGAGGAGATGGAATCGGCGTCGGGATCGGGGGTAAAAGTGATGTCTTGGTTTGCCATGGGGAGCCCCTGCTTGAGGTGATAAAAAGTGCGGCCAGTTTACAGCCCCGCTGAATCAAACGCTCTGCATCAGTTATTTATACTCAAATGCCAGCTTAATAATATTTTACCGATACCAGGGTGATCCCTAGTCTTGAGCCCAAGAAATGGCAGGCCGTTAGCGACCTAACTCCAACTTCGAAGGGTATTGAGATGACCACTGAAAAAATAAAAACAGATACGCTGATTGTTGGCGCCGGTCAGGCTGGCGTGGCCATGAGTGAACACTTGAGCAAACTGGGGGTGCCGCACCTGGTGCTGGAGCGCAACCGTATTGCCGAGCGCTGGCGCACCGGCCGCTGGGATTCGCTGGTCGCGAACGGCCCGGCCTGGCACGACCGGTTTCCCGGTCTTGAGTTTGACGATCTCAGCCCAGACGGCTTTGCACCGAAAGAACGGGTCGCCGATTACTTCGAAGCCTACGCCAGGAAATTCAACGCCCCGATCCGCACGGGCGTGGATGTGCTGAAGGTGGAACGCAACATCGGTCGCCCTGGCTTCACCATCGAAACCTCTGAAGGCGTGATCGAGGCCAATCGCGTGGTGGCCGCCACCGGGCCTTTCCAGCGTCCGGTTATCCCGCCGATTGCACCGAAGGATCAACCCTTCATGCAGATCCACTCGGCCGACTACCGCAATCCGGCGCAACTGCCCGAAGGCGCAGTGCTGGTTGTCGGCGCAGGCTCCTCCGGCGTGCAAATCGCCGATGAATTGCAGCGTGCAGGGAAGAAGGTTTACCTCTCCGTTGGCGCCCACGACCGCCCTCCTCGCGCCTATCGCAACCGTGATTTCTGCTGGTGGCTGGGCGTGCTCGGCGAATGGGATCAGGTGGTAATGAAGCCGGGCCGTGAACACGTCACCATCGCCGTGAGCGGAGCCCATGGCGGTCGCACGGTAGACTTCCGTGGGCTGGCGCATCGCGGGATGACGCTGGTCGGCCTGACCCAATCGTTCAACGGCGGCGTGGCCACCTTTCAGCCAAACCTGGCCGACAACCTGGCGCGCGGCGACGAGAACTACCTGGCACTGCTCAATGCCGCCGACGCCTACATCGAACGCAATGGCCTGGACCTGCCGGAAGAACCGGAAGCGCGCAGTACCTTCCCGGACCCGGACTGCGTGAAAAACCCGATTCTGCAACTCGACCTGGAAAAGGCGGGCGTGACTTCGATCATCTGGGCCACCGGTTTTGCCACCGATTACAGCTGGCTCAAGGTCAATGCCTTCGACGACAACGGCAAGCCGCAGCATCAGCGCGGCGTGTCGAGTGAGCCCGGCGTGTATTTCCTCGGCCTGCCGTGGCAGTCCCGTCGCGGCTCGTCGTTTATCTGGGGTGTTTGGCATGACGCCAAGTACGTGGCTGATCACATCGCCATCCAGCGTTCATACCTCGACTACCACGATGCGGCGCAGCGTCAGGCTGAAACCGTTCCGCTCGCCCACAAAACCACTGTCAGCGCTTAAGTCATCGTTCAGGAGCTTCAAATGTCCACGCCAACCCATACCCGTATTCGCATGTTCAACACCAAGGAAACCTACCCGAACCAGAGCCTGGACAACGACCTGTGCCAAGCCGTTCGCGCGGGCAACACCGTTTATGTCCGGGGTCAGGTCGGTACTGATTTCGAGGGTAATCTGGTGGGGCTGGGTGACCCGCGTGCCCAGGCCGAGCAAGCCATGCGCAACGTCAAGCAGTTGCTGGAAGAGGCTGGCAGCGATCTTAGCCACATCGTTAAAACCACGACTTACCTGATTGACCCGCGCTATCGCGAGCCGGTTTATCAGGAAGTGGGCAAGTGGCTAAAGGGTGTGTTTCCGATTTCGACCGGGCTGGTGGTGTCGGCATTGGGGCAGCCACAGTGGTTGATGGAGATTGATGTGATTGCGGTGATTCCCGAGTAAACCGAGTCGCGGCCTTCGCGAGCAAGCTTCGCTCCTACAGGTGATCGGGGTCGTCCATGAAATGGAGATCTCCTGTAGGAGCGAAGCTTGCTCGCGAAGGCGCCAGAGCAGACACCTCATGTGCCAAGGCTAACCAAGGAGCAAAACCATGACCTTCTCCATCGCCGCCCGTTGCCCCGAAACAGGTCAGTTCGGCATCGCGATCAGTTCCTCCAGCATCGCCGTCGGCGCACGCTGCCCGTGGTTGCTGCCGGGCGTTGGCGCGGTTTCGACGCAAAACATCACCCTGCCATCCCTCGGCCCGGAAGTCCTGGCCCTCATGGAGCAAGGCCTCGCCCCCTTTGATGCGTTAGACAAAGTCCTGACCCGCAACGGCTACAGCCAATACCGGCAGATCATCGCGATTGACCACCTCGGCCAAACCGCACACTTCAGCGGCGCGCAAACCCTCGGTAACCACAACGCCGTGTCCGGCGAGCAATGTGTGGCGGCCGGCAACATGCTCGCGGATCGCTCCGTGATCGAAGCCATGGTCGATGCGTTCGAACACGGCGAAGGTCAACTGGCCGACCGTTTGCTCGCCGCAATGAAAGCCGCCATCGCGGCAGGTGGTGAAGCCGGACCGGTGCATTCGGCCGCGATGGTGGTGGTCGGCGAACTGACCTGGCCGATCATCAACCTGCGGGTCGACTGGGCTGACGAAAACCCGATCGGCCAGTTGGAAAAACTGTGGGACGCCTATCGACCACAGGTTCAGGACTACATCGACCGCGCACTCGCCCCCGACAAATCCCCAGGCTACGGCGTCGCTGGAGACGACCGATGAGCACCAGCCGCGATTTGCTGAAGACGTTGGTGGCGTTCGACACCACGAGCCGCGAATCAAACCTGCACCTCATCGAATTCGTGCGCGACTACCTCGCGCGCTTCGATGTGCCTTGCGAGCTGGTCTACAACGAACAGCGCAGCAAGGCCAATCTGTTCGCCACCATCGGCCCGGCAGACAAGCCGGGCATTGTGCTGTCGGGGCACACCGACGTGGTGCCCGTCGACGGCCAAGCGTGGACCGTTGCGCCGTTCGAACTCACCGAGCGCGACGGAAAACTGTACGGTCGAGGCACCGCGGACATGAAAGGCTACATCGCCTGCGTGCTCGCCCTCGCGCCCTTCCTGGTGAACGCGTCACTGCGGCTGCCGGTACACATTGCGCTTTCGTACGATGAAGAAGTCGGCTGCCTCGGCGTGCGCTCGTTGCTGGCCGAGCTGGAACAGCGTCCGGTCAAACCGATGCTCTGCATCATCGGCGAGCCCACCGAGCTCAAACCGGTACTCGGCCATAAAGGCAAACTGGCGATGCGTTGCGACGTTCACGGTGAAGCGTGTCACTCCGCCTACGCCCCGCTCGGGGTCAATGCGATTGAATATGCCGCCGAACTGATCGGTGAACTGGGGCGGATCGGCAACCGACTCAAAGCGCCCGAGCATCACGATGCACGTTTCGATCCGCCGTTCAGCACGGTGCAAACAGGCGTCATCTCTGGCGGCAAAGCCCTGAACATCGTCCCCGCCGATTGCCGCTTCGACTTCGAAATCCGCGCATTGCCCTCGCACGATCCAAGTGAAGTGGCGCAGGAATTGAAAGCCTATGCCGAGCAGCAGGTTTTGCCGCGCATGCGGGTCGTGAGTGGACAGAGCGAGATCCGCTTTAGTGAGTTGTCGGCGTATCCCGGGTTGGCGACCGATGAGCAGAGCGAAGCGGCTGAACTGATCGCCGCATTCTCCGGCTCCCGCGAATTCGGCACCGTGGCGTTCGGCACCGAGGGCGGCCTGTTCGACGCCGCCGGCATTCCCACCGTCGTCTGCGGCCCCGGCAGCATGGACCAGGGCCACAAGCCCGACGAATTCGTCAGCCTGGAACAACTCACCGCCTGCGATGCCATGCTGCAACGGCTGCTTTCATCTATCTCTGGCTGACGCGGCACACACCTCTGTAGCAGCTGCCGAAGGCTGCGTTCGGCTGCTGTAGGAGCGAAGCTTGCTCGCGAAGAACGATAA
>NZ_CATKPT010000032.1:0-51879 GCF_949768125.1 Pseudomonas sp. IT-P253
CTTGCCAAACACACACTTCATCTAGCGAGACCGACACCACCTAAACGTTGAGGCCTTCATGTATCACGACAATATAATTTATAAAAAAAAGTCCAATGATCCTCAATTCCTGCTTGGCGTAGCCGTGGTGTTGTTCCTCGGCGCCTACCTGATGAACCTGGGGAACAGCGCCCTCAGTCATTTCCTGCATCCACTGTTGGGCGATGCCCCGGACAGCCTGACCGCTCGCAACATTGCCATTGGCCTGTTAATCGCCGTACTGGGCACGCTGAACTTTCACATCCTCGGACGCTTGAAGTTCAAGGTGCAGACCACGGTGGTCTGGATCGAACTGCTGATCCTGTTTATGGCGTTCTTCGACACCTTCGACCTCTCCTACAGTTTCATTCTCGACAAGATCGGCTTCCTCATCATCCAGGGCGCTGCAACCACGCTCTACATCTCCGCCGTCGCGATTGTATTTGCCTTCGTGCTGGCGTTGATCGGTGCAGTGGCCAAGTTGTCGAACAACGGTCTGGCCAATGCCCTCGCCTCGTTCTACACCTCGTTCTTTCGCGGTGTGCCGCTGTTGATTCAGATCTACCTGATTTACCTGGGACTGCCGCAACTGGGCTATGTGGTCGACGCAGTACCGGCCGGCATTCTCGCGCTGTCGCTGTGCTACGGCGCCTACATGACCGAGATTTTCCGTGCCGGTATCCAGAGCATTCCGGTCGGCCAATGGGAAGCTTCACGGGCCCTGAATATCAGCCCGTTCAAAACCCTGAGCCGGGTGATCATGCCGCAAGCCTTGCGGGTGATCATCCCGCCCACCGGCAATCAGTTCATTGCGATGCTCAAGGACAGTTCGCTGGTGTCGGTGATCGGCGTGTGGGAACTGATGTACCTGGCCAAGACCCAGGGCCGCGCGGACTTTCGCCACCTGGAAATGCTGATCACTGCCGCGATGATTTACTGGGCCCTGTCGTTCATCCTCGAACGGGTGCAGGCGCGAATCGAAAAACGGGTCAACCGATCCACTGCAAGGGGTTGATGCGTGATGACTCGGACCAATACAGCTGAACGACTCGACCTGACCCCTGCTGCGCAGGTCAGCCCTTCGATGATTTCGATCACCGGCCTGAACAAGTGGTACGGCAATTTTCACGCTTTGCGCGATGTCGACCTGAACGTCGCCAGCGGTGAAATCCTGGTGGTGTGCGGACCGTCGGGTTCGGGAAAATCGACGATGATTCGCTGCATCAACCACCTGGAAAGTTTTCAGAAAGGCCACATCCAGGTCAACGGCATCACGCTGACCAGCGCAGCGGAAAGTGTCAGCGCCGTGCGCAGCGAAATCGGCATGGTGTTCCAGAGCTTCAACCTGTTTCCGCATCTGAGTGTGATGGACAACCTGACCCTGGCACCACAACTGGTGCAAGGCGTGTCGGCCGCCGAGGCTAAAAAACGCGCCCAGGTTTACCTCGAACGCGTGCGAATCGCCGAACACGCGCACAAGTACCCGTCGCAATTGTCCGGCGGCCAGCAGCAGCGTGTCGCGATCGCCCGGGCGTTGTGCATGAATCCAAAAGTGATGCTGTTCGACGAGCCGACCTCGGCGCTGGACCCGGAAATGGTCCACGAAGTGCTGGACGTAATGGGCGAATTGGCCACCGACGGCATGACCATGATTTGCGTGACCCACGAGATGGGTTTTGCCAGCAAGGTTGCTGACCGCGTGCTGTTCATGGACCAGGGCCAGGTCATCGAACAAGCCTCCCCAGCCGAGTTTTTCAACAACCCACAGACCGAACGTGCGCAGAAATTCCTGTCGCAAATCATCGGTCACTGAAGACCGCTTTGCCCCCATAAAACAATAACGAGACATGGAGATGGACATGGTCAGAAGAAAAAGCGCAATTACCCTCGCCGCCGCACTGTCACTGTTGTTCGTCGGTGCTGCCAATGCCGGTGCAGTGCTGGACAAGATCCAGAGCAGCAAGACGATGACCGTCGCCACTTCGGCGACCTGGCCACCCCAGGGTTTTATCAATGACAAGAATGAAATCGACGGTTTCGATATCGACGTTTCCAAGGAGATCGCCAAGCGTCTCGGCGTCGAGGCCAAGTTCATTACGCCCGACTGGGATGTGATTACCGCCGGCAAGTGGAACGGCCGCTGGGACGTGTCTGTAGGCTCGATGACCGCGACCAAGAGCCGCGCGCGAATCCTCGATTTCCCCGGGACCTATTACTACGTTCCCTACGTCTTTGCCGTGCACAACAAATCTTCGGTCACTGACCACAAAGCGCTTAACGGCAAAACCATTGGCGTCGAAGGCGGCACCACGTCCGAGGACTATTTCAGCCAGGCGCTGGCGATTGAAACCACTGACGTTCCGCCGGTCGTTTATGACGTAAAGACTGCAAAAATGAAAACTTACTCCGGCTCCGTCGGACCGCTGGACGATCTGCGCCTGGGCGACGGTACCCGTCTGGATGCCATCCTCACTCAACGCAGCACGCTGGACGCGGCCGTCAAGAAGGGTTACCCGCTGCGGGCCGTCGATAACGCTGTAGTGTTCTACGAGCCGCTGGCCGTGGCCACCGACAAGGGCGACCCGGAACTCAAGGCCAAGCTCGGTGAAATCATCGCGGCCATGCACAAGGACGGCACGCTGACCAAGCTGTCGGACAAGTGGTATGGCGTCGACTACTCGACCATCAAATAACCATCGCCCCACCTGTGGGAGCGAGCCGGCTCGCGAAGAACGTTAACGATGACGCGGGCTATCTGAATGCACGCGTCGCCCTTGAGTTTTTCGCGAGCAGGCTCGCTCCCACAGAACACGATTTTTCAAGGATTGACCATGTCCTTTCCCACCACCTGGTACTCCCAAACCTCGCTGCCCCGAGCGGCCAGGTCCGAATTGAACACCGACCAGACCTGCGATGTCTGCATCATCGGTGCCGGCATCGCGGGCCTCACTGCCGCTCTGGAACTGACCCGCCGCGGCAAAAGCGTGATCATCCTTGAGGCCAATCAGGTGGCCTGGGGCGCGTCCGGCCGCAATGGCGGCGTGGTCTCGCCGGGCTGGGCCGAAGGCTCTGGGGCGATCCGCAAAAAACTGGGGCTGGAACAGGCCAGGGCGCTATTCCAGATGTCGGTGGAGGGTGTGGAAATCGTCCGCCGCAACATCACCGAACTGGCCCTGCCCGGTTGCGCACCTTCCGCCGGTACGATTCGTGTCAAACGCTACGACGATGGCGTCGGCGTGAAAAACCACATCGATACGATGCTGCGCGACTTCGGCTATGAACTCAATTTTCTCGACACCGCCCAGGTCCGCGACCGGGCGCACACCTTGCGTTATTTCCAGGGTGTCGAAGACCCGAATGCCATGCATTTTCACCCACTCAATTATTGTCTGGGCCTGGCTTTGGCCGTTGAAGCGGCTGGGAGCAAGATTTTCGAACACTCAAAAATGCTCGCCTGGCATCGTGAAGGCGCCGATAAAATCGTCAACACGGCTCATGGCAGTGTGCGCTGTCAGGACCTGGTGTTCTGCGCCGGAGGTTACGGCGGCCCGGAACTGAAAAAACTCAGCCGCGCCTACCTGCCCATCGCCACGTATGTGGTGTTGACCGAACATCTGGGCGACTCGATCAAAAGCGTCCTCGATTCCAGTGCCGCGTTCTCCGATGATCGCCGCGCTTCGGACTACTACCGCATCGTCGAGGGCGACCGTCTGCTCTGGGGCGGACGCATCACCACCCGCAACGAGCAGAACGAAAAAGCCCTGGCCGCGATGCTCAAGGCCGACATGGTGTCGGTCTACCCGCAACTGGCGCCGGTAAAAATCGAGCTGGCCTGGTCCGGCCTGATGGGCTATTCCACCAACAAAATGCCCAATCTGGGATTGCTGGAACCCGGTGTATGGGCCTGCACTTCATTTGGCGGCCACGGGTTGAATACCGGTTCAATCGGCGGCCGGGTAATTGCCGAAGCCGTGTGCGGGGAAAGCGCGCGTTATGAGTTGTTCAAGCCGTACTTGCTGGACTGGAACGGCGGGCCGTTCGGACGGGTGGCGGCCAATGCCATTTATCAATCGTTGAAGGTCATGGACTACGTCCAGGAGCGGCTAAAGGGATGAGGACGCAATACTTCCCCTGTGGGAGCGAGCCTGCTCGCGAAAGCGGTGGGCCTGCTTGGTTGCCGACGCCTTCGCGAGCAGGCTCGCTCCCACAGAGGGCGGGGTCGGCAGGCATCTCTGATCAACGGACACAAAAAAACCGGCCGAGGCCGGTTTTCTTATTTCAACGATCTCAGAACTTGGCGTTCTGCAGGTCGTCGAGGTAACGCTCGGCGTCCAGCGCGGCCATGCAGCCAGCGCCGGCCGAGGTGATCGCTTGACGGTAAACGTGGTCAGCCACGTCACCGGCCGCGAAGATGCCTTCGAGGTTGGTCGCAGTAGCGTTGCCGTCACGGCCGCCCTGCACCACCAGGTAGCCGTCTTTCAATGTCAGCTGACCTTCGAACAACGAGGTGTTCGGGGTGTGGCCGATGGCAATGAATACGCCGTCGACCGTCAGCTCGTCAAAGCTGCCGTCGTTGTTTTTCAGACGCGCACCGGTCACGCCCATGTTGTCGCCCAGGACTTCGTCCAGCGTCGAGTTCAGCTTCAGGATGATCTTGCCTTCGGCAACCCGGGCATTGAGCTTGTCGATCAGGATTTTCTCGGCGCGGAAGGTTTCGCGACGGTGAATCAGGGTCACTGTGCTGGCGATGTTGGCCAGGTACAGCGCTTCTTCGACAGCGGTGTTACCGCCACCCACCACGGCCACTGGCTTGTTGCGATAGAAGAAACCGTCGCAGGTCGCACAGGCCGATACGCCTTTGCCCATGAACGTTTCTTCCGATGGCAGGCCCAGGTAACGAGCGCTGGCGCCGGTGGCGATGATCAAGGCGTCGCAAGTGTAAGTCGCGCTGTCACCGGTCAGGGTGTACGGCTTGGCAGCGAAGTCCACGGCATTGATGTGATCGAAAACGATCTCGGTTTCAAAGCGCTCGGCGTGCTCTTTCATGCGCTCCATCAACGCCGGGCCGGTCAGGCCATGGACGTCGCCCGGCCAGTTGTCGACTTCGGTGGTGGTGGTCAGTTGACCGCCGGCTTGCATACCGGTGATCAGCAGTGGCTTGAGGTTGGCACGGGCAGCATAGACCGCAGCGCTGTAACCGGCAGGGCCGGAACCGAGAATAATCACTCGCGAATGACGAACTTCAGACATGACCTGCTCCTGTTGACCGGCCCTGAACACCGGGCGCGGAACGCCGGGTTGCCGGCGGGAATAAAAAAGGACCGTTGAAAGCACTTGAGGAAGGCTTAAACCCGACAGTCCTGAAAAAGAATGGGTGCAGCGTATCGAGGGGGCGAAGATTAAGGAAATACGGTTTAACAATCCAGCTCATAGGTGTTCTCTATCCCCATGCAGAGAATATAAAGACGCCTTTGTTACAGTTAATGTCGATGCCGCTGCCGCGCTTTCGCACCTCGAGTAAAGCCGGTAAGGTCGGCGCGTTTTCCCTTTGTTCGGAGCACGTTATGCCCGCCCCCGTTCTGTCCGGCCCGCAATACCTTCGCGAAGGCCTCAAACTGGTCCTGAGTCCTGGTCTGCGTTTGTTCGTGCTATTACCGCTGGCAATCAATCTGGTGCTGTTCGTCGGATTGATCTATCTGGCCAGCCACCAGTTCAGTATGTGGGTCGATGCGCTGATGCCGTCTCTGCCCCAGTGGCTGAGTTTCCTCAGTTACGTCCTCTGGCCGCTGTTCGTGGTGTTGGTGGTGTTGATGGTGTTCTTCACCTTCACAATGCTCGCCAACGTCATTGCTGCGCCGTTCAATGGCTTCCTCGCGGAGAAAGTCGAAGTGGTGGTGCGTGGCACCGACGACTTCCCGACCTTCAGCTGGGGCGAGCTGATCGCCATGATTCCCCGCACTCTGGGCCGGGAGATGCGCAAACTCGGCTATTTCCTGCCTCGTGCCATCGGCCTGTTCATCCTCTCGTTCATTCCGGTGGTGAACATTGTTGCCGCGCCGCTGTGGCTGCTGTTCGGGGTGTGGATGATGGCGATCCAGTACATCGACTACCCGGCGGATAACCACAAGCTCGGCTGGAACGAAATGCTCGCCTGGCTGCGGCAGAAACGCTGGCAGAGCATGAGTTTCGGCGGAAGTGTTTATCTGGCGCTGCTGATTCCGGTGGTCAACATTCTGATGATGCCAGCGGCTGTGGCCGGGGCGACGTTGTTTTGGGTGCGCGAGCGCGGCGCAGAAGCCCTCGTGGTGGAGCGGCGCTGAAAGTGTGATGTGAGCCCCGGAAAATGGAGAGCGTGGCGAACAAAACATCGTCACAAATCCATCATCCCCTCGTCACACCGGCGACATGACCTCAGCCGACACTGATGTCATGACGACAGCTCTGCATATATCCCTGATCACCGAAACCTTCCCACCGGAAATTAACGGCGTAGCCAATACCCTCGGCCGCTTGTGTGACGGTTTGCGCGCGCGCGGGCATAAGGTCGAGCTGGTGCGGCCACGTCAGGGTTGTGACCAGCAAACGGGCAGCGACGACGCGTTATTGCTGTGCCGGGGCTGGCCGTTGCCGGGGTATCCGGGATTGCAATGGGGTCAGTCGTCGATGCACAAGCTGCTGCGCCGCTGGAAGCGTCATCGCCCGGACGTGCTCTACATTGCCACCGAAGGACCGCTGGGGCTGTCTGCGTTGCGTGCGGCACGGCGATTGGGGATTTCGGTGGTGAGCGGTTTTCACACCAATTTTCAGCAGTATTCCCGCCAGTATGGGCTGGGACTGCTGACTCGCATGCTGACTCATTACCTGCGTTGGTTTCACAATCGTTCGACGCTGACCCTGGTGCCGAGCGTGAGCCAAAGAATGGAACTGGAGCGACGGCATTTCGAGCGTCTGGCTTTGCTGTCCCGCGGAGTCGACAGCCAATTGTTTCACCCGACCAAACGTCTAGCTTCCCTGCGGGAAAGTTGGGGCCTGGATGATGACGACGTTGCCGTTATCCACGTAGGACGTCTGGCCCCGGAGAAAAATCTGTGTCTGCTCCAGCGTTGCTTCAACACGCTGAAAGCCACTTATCCACAGCGAAAACTGAAATTGATTGTGGTCGGTGACGGTCCGCAACGGGCGGCACTGGAGACGGAACTGCCCGAGGCGGTTTTTTGCGGGTCGCAACGTGGCGAAACCTTGGCCAGCCACTATGCGTCGGGGGATATGTTTCTATTTCCGAGCATGACCGAAACCTTTGGCAACGTGGTGCTTGAGGCGCTGGCGTCGGGATTGGGTGTGGTGGCGTACGATCAGGCAGCCGCGGCTCAGCATATTCGCCATGGCTACAATGGCGTGCTGGCGATGCCGGGGGATGAACAGGCGTTCTGCGATGCAGCCGCGTGGTTGCTGGAGGAGCGTGAGACCTTGCGTTGCATAAGGCTCAATGCGCGCCAGCACGCGAGTCGTCAGGGTTGGGCGGCGATTATCGAGCAGTTTGAAGGGCAGTTGCGTGGGGCTTGTGTGCAGGGGCAGGCACTGACTAATGCGGCGTTGTTGCCATAAGAGCTTCGCGGGCAAGTCGAATCGTCGCACCGCTCGCTCCTACGGATTTGAGTCGATCAGAACGACGCATATCCTGTAGGAGCGAGCGGTGCGACGATTCGGCTTGCCCGCGAAGGGGCCTGCCAAGGCGCTACTTAAACCAGCGTCATCAGCGCCTCACGGCTGAACGGCAGGATGTCTTCCTCGCGACCGTCACGCACTTTCTGCGCCCAGTCCGGGTCTACCAGCAGCGCACGACCCACCGCTACCAGATCGAACTCATCGTTGTTCAAACGCTCCAGCAGTTTTTCCAGACTGGCCGGCTGCGCGATTTTGTCGGTGTTGACCATGAATTGCAGGAACTCGCCATCAAGGCCAACGCTCCCCACGGTGATGGTCGGCTTGCCCGTCAATTTGCGCGTCCAGCCTGCCAGGTTCAGTTCGGAACCGTCGAACTCCGGCTCCCAGAAGCGGCGAGTCGAGCAGTGGAAAATGTCCACGCCTGCGTCGGACAACGGCTTGAGGAACTCGCCCAAGGCTTGCGGGGTTTGCACCAGGCGCGCGGTGTAGTCCTGCTGCTTCCACTGGGAGAAACGGAAGATGATCGGGAAGCCTTCACCGACCGCAGCACGCACGGCCTGAATCAATTCGATGGCGAAGCGCGAACGGTTGGCGAGGCTGCCGCCGTATTCGTCGGTGCGCTGGTTGCTACCTTCCCAGAAGAACTGATCGACCAGATAGCCGTGGGCGCCGTGAATTTCCACACCGTCCATGCCAATGCTCTGGGCATCTTTCGCGGCCTGGGCGAACGCGGCGATGACGTCCTGAATATCTTGCCGGATCATGCCGTGAACCACGAGCTGACCGTCCTTCAGTTTTTCCGAGGGGCCGTAACCCGGCACACTGGCATCCGGCTCGGTACCAATACGACGCACGCTGCCGACATGCCACAGTTGCGGAACGATCTTGCCGCCTTCGGCGTGCACCGCATCAACGACTTTCTTCCAGCCCGCCAACGCCGCCTCACCGTAGAAATGCGGCACGTTAGGGTAACCGTTAGCAGCCTTGTGCCCGACGGTGGTGCCTTCGGTGATGATCAAGCCAACGCCGGCGGCCGCGCGACGACGGTAGTACTCGATCACTTTGGAATTGGGTACGCCACCCGGCGAAAAGGAGCGAGTCATCGGCGCCATGACGACGCGGGTCGGCAAATCGAGGGTGCCGAGGTGGAACGGTTTGAATAGGGCTTTAACGGGCATGGGACGCTCCACGGGAGATGACTTTATGACGGCGATAATATGAAGAGTTGCACGCCTTGAACAGCACTATTGATTTTGGTGATTAAGGATCAAAACTGTAGGAGCGAGGCTTGCCCGCGAAGGCGTCATGTCAGTCAACGATGATGTCGACTGACCGACCGCCTTCGCGGGCAAGCCTCGCTCCTACAGAGGGGGGGATGTCAGCTCAGCGCTTTTTCGATCGCGTGAATCACGGTTGGATCATCCGGCGCCGTGCGCGGGGAGAATCGGGCCAGCACACGCCCGTCCTTACCCAGCAGGAATTTTTCGAAGTTCCAGGTAATGTCCCCCGGAAATTCCGCCCCCTCGCCCGCCAGCAGACGGTACAACTGATGACGATCATGGCCGTTGACTTCCAGCTTGCTGGACAACGGAAAGGTCACGCCATAGTTGAGGCTGCAGAACTCCTGGATCTCCTGCTCGGTGCCCGGTTCCTGCCCGGCAAACTGGTTGCACGGCAAGCCCAGCACGCTGAAGCCCTGGCCTTTGTATTGCTGGTAGAGGTTTTCCAGCGCCGCATATTGTGGGGTCAAGCCACATTTGGAGGCGACGTTGACCACCAGCACGACGTGCCCTTTGAAGGGCGCCAGAGGAAGCTCCTTACCATCCAGGGTTGTCAATTTAAGGTCGTGGAAAGCACTCATGACGAACTCCAAATTCCCGTGTTCTTCTCGATACAGCCTCTTGGCGGTGCCGCCAAGGACAGCCGCGGACTAAAAAGGCGCCCTCAGGCGCCTCTCCAGTTCTCGAAAGCTTAGCGCAGAAAATCAGTGGTGATGGCCACCTTCGCCATGGACGTGACCATGAGCGATTTCTTCCTGGCTGGCTTCACGGATGTCGATGATCTTGACCTGGAAATTCAGGCGCTGACCGGCCAACGGGTGGTTGCCGTCGACGGTGACATCGTCGCCGTCCAGATCGCGGATGGTGACGATCTGCATCTGGCCGTCCGGAGCGGAAGCGTGGAACTGCATGCCCACTTCCAGTTCGTCGACGCCTTCGAACATGCTGCGGCTCAGGGTGCTGACCAGTTCGGCAGCGTATTCGCCGTAAGCATCTTCAGGTTCAACGGCTACGGTCAGCTCGTCGCCGACTGCTTTACCTTCCAGAGCCTTTTCCAGGCCCGGGATGATGTTACCTGCGCCTTGCAGGTAGACCAGCGGCGCGCCGCCGGCTGAGCTGTCGATGACCTCACCAGCGTCGTTGGTCAGGGTATAGTCGATGGAGACAGCCTTATTGGCGGCGATCAGCATGGGGCGAGACCTTTTGCATAAGAATGAAGAAAGACCAAGTTTAGCGAAGCCATCGCCCGAAAGCGAACACAACCCGGACAGACGGATCGCGGCGAAACGGCCGACGGTCACAGGCTTTCATCAGGACGAGGACGGGCATTGGGTGGCCGAGCTATCCTGCGGCCATACCCAGCACCTGCGACACCAGCCACCCTGGCAATCGCGCTCCTGGGTCCTGGACCCCGCGCAACGTATTGAAAAAATAGGCCAGCCCTTTGATTGCGGTTGGTGCGCACAGGGCTCGGTTAGCGATAACCTTGACGACTGATTTGGGTAGATCGTCAGATATAGATGATCGCCATTGCCATGCACCTCCAGAGAATCCGCATGCAAACTTTTTTTATCGCCCCCACCGATTTTGGTGTGGGTCTGACCTCCATCAGCCTCGGGCTGGTGCGTACCCTAGAGCGGGCCGGCCTTAAAGTCGGTTTTTTCAAGCCGATTGCCCAGCCACATCCGGGCGATACCGGGCCGGAACGCTCCACCGAACTGGTGGCCCGCACCCACGGTTTGAAACCGCCTCAGCCGTTGGGCCTGGCGCATGTCGAACGCATGCTCGGCGACGGCCAGCTCGACGAGCTGCTCGAAGAAATCATCACGCTTTATCAGCAAGCCGCCATCGGCAAGGACGTGTTGATTGTCGAAGGCATGGTTCCTACCCGCAGCGCCAGTTACGCCGCACGGGTCAATCTGCATTTGGCCAAAAGCCTCGACGCCGACGTGATACTGGTCTCGGCGCCGGAAAATGAAGTACTGAGCGAACTCTCCGGCCGCGTGGAGTTGCAGGCGCAATTGTTCGGCGGTCCGAAAGACCCGAAAGTCCTCGGTGTGATCCTCAACAAGGTCAAGACCGACGAAAGCATGGCGGCCTTCGCTTCACGCCTGAAGGAACACTCACCGTTGTTGCGCAGCGGCGATTTCCGTCTGTTGGGCTGCATCCCGTTCCAGCCGGAACTGAACGCGCCGCGCACCCGCGATGTGGCCGACCTGATGGGCGCGCAAATCCTCAATGCCGGTGATTACGAAACCCGGCGCATGACCAGCATCATCATCTGCGCCCGCACCGTGCGCAACACCGTGGAGCTGCTCAAGCCCGGCGTGTTGGTGGTGACCCCTGGCGACCGTGACGACATCATCCTCGCCGTCAGTCTTGCAGCCATGAATGGCGTGCCATTGGCCGGCCTGCTGCTAACCAGCGACACCCTGCCCGATCCGCGCATCATGGACCTGTGCCGTGGCGCCTTGCAGGCTGGCTTGCCGGTGTTGTCGGTGAGCACCGGCTCCTACGACACCGCCAACCAGTTGAACGGCCTGAACAAGGAAATCCCGATCGATGACCGCGAGCGCGCGGAGATCATCACCGACTTCGTCGCCAGCCATCTGGACGCCAACTGGCTGCATCAACGCTGCGGCACGCCACGGGAAATGCGCCTGTCACCAGCGGTGTTCCGCTACCAATTGATCCAGCGCGCCCAGGCCGCCAACAAGCGCATCGTGTTGCCCGAAGGCAGCGAGCCGCTGACCGTGCAAGCGGCGGCGATCTGCCAAGCACGTGGCATTGCCCGTTGCGTGTTGCTGGCAAAGCCCGCGGACGTTGAAGCGGTCGCCCGCGCTCAAGGTATCGAGTTGCCGCCGGGGCTGGAGATTCTCGACCCGGACCTGATTCGCGAACGCTACGTCGAACCGATGGTCGCCCTGCGCAAAAGCAAGAGCCTCAACGCACCGATGGCCGAGCAGCAACTGGAAGACACCGTGGTGATCGGCACCATGATGCTCGCGCTGGATGAAGTCGACGGCCTGGTGTCGGGGGTCATTCACTCCACCGCCAATACCATTCGCCCGGCCCTGCAGCTCATTAAAACGGCACCGGGCTGCACATTGGTGTCGTCGGTGTTCTTCATGCTGTTTCCCGAAGAAGTCCTGGTCTACGGCGACTGCGTGATGAACCCGCACCCGAGCGCCAGCGAGCTGGCCGAGATCGCCCTGCAAAGCGCTGATTCGGCGGCGGCCTTCGGCATCACGCCACGCGTGGCAATGATCAGCTATTCCAGCGGCGAATCGGCCAGCGGCGAGGAAGTCGAGAAAGTGCGCGAAGCGACGTTGCTCGCCCACGAACAGCAAAACTCGCTGCTGATTGACGGCCCATTGCAGTACGACGCCGCCGCCAACGAAACCGTCGCACGGCAACTGGCGCCGAACAGTCAGGTTGCCGGTCGCGCCACGGTGTTCGTGTTCCCCGACCTGAACACCGGCAACACCACGCACAAAGCCGTGCAACGCAGTGCCGACTGCGTGAGCCTTGGGCCGATGCTGCAAGGCCTGCGCAAACCGGTGAACGACCTGCCGCGCGGCGCGCAAGTCGATGACATCGTGTACACCATCGCATTGACCGCGATTCAAGCTGCCAACCGACCTTTGGATGTTTAAATGCTGGATTTTCTGCCTGCCGCCGTGCGTGGCGTGATTGCATCGTTGTTGTTGGCATTGAATACGATTTTGCTTTGCTCGTTTCTGTTCTGCGTGGCGATTCTCAAAGTGTTGCCCTTCGCCCTCACCCAACGTTTCACGCGCTGGCTGATGAGCCATACCCATGAAGCCTGGATCAGCAACAACAAAGCCTGGATGAACCTGGTCTGTCGCACCCGCTGGCACCTCAGCGGCCTTGAAGGGCTGGACTATCAGCACTCGTACCTGATTACCAGCAACCACCAGAGCTGGGTTGACATCATGGTGCTGCAATACGTGCTCAACCGTCGCATCCAGCCGCTGAAGTTCTTTCTCAAGCAAGAGTTGATCTGGGTGCCGGTGATTGGTCTGGCCTGGTGGACGTTGGGCTTTCCGTTCATGAAGCGTTACTCCAAGGCCTACCTGGAGAAGCATCCGGAGAAAAAAGGCAAAGACCTGGAAACCACCCGCAAGACCTGCGACAAATTCCGCAACAACCCGGTCGGTATTTTCAACTTTGTCGAAGGCACGCGCTTTACCGAGGGTAAGCATGCACAGCAGAAATCACCGTTCCGGTATCTGCTGAAACCCAAGGCTGGCGGCATTGCGTTTGTGCTGGATGCGATGGGTGAGCAGCTGGAGTCGATCGTCAACGTGACCATTCACTACCCGGGTGGGCGTCCGGGGTATTGGGATTTGCTCTGTGGGAACGTTGCGGATGTGGTGGTGCATTTCCAGGAGCTGAAGATTCCGCCCCAGTTCATTGGCAAGAATTACGACCAGGATGGGGAGTATCGATTGCAGTTTCAGGGGTGGATCAATCAGTTGTGGGAAGACAAGGATGCGTTGCTGGGGCAGATGCATCGGGAGTATCCCGCCAGGAAATAAGCCGCCAGAGACCTCACCTTTTCGATGTTGCATCTTAAGGAGCAGAGGCGGCTTGGTTGCTGTTCTCGACGAAATTAAGACGGGTACTCAGCCAACACTCGCCGCTAACACGGGATCCACTGACTTTGGCTCCATCGGCATGAACGACAAAGCTGCCGAATTAGTCGGAGCGAATGTCGCCATCGCTTGTACCAAATGATCAGCGTCTTGTTGCATGAAAGCGCTGCGACTCTGCTCCCTTCCAACCGGCATGGTGGGCATTTTAAGGGTGTCCAGTAATCTGCTACCCGAAAGAATTCGATCTTCTATCGATGAGGTCGTTGGTCGATTCCGTTCAAAAGAGCTCAGCTCTGTGTTTTTCCAATCGACCGGTTCAAACACGATGGGCTTAAAAGAAATCTCATCCCGCGTTGAAAAATAGTCGCTCAACCGGAAAGGCACTCTATCGATAACTGGACTCGGGCGAAGTGGAATTTCTCTGCTGCTTTCAATCTTAGATGGCCGAAGGTCTATTTCCAGCAACGGCACTAACCGGGTAATACGCTCGGGACTCAGGCGCTGCTCATACTCGCTCGTAGGCGATATGCCGGTTGTCAGACTTTCAGTGATTGGCACCAATACCGAATCCGGCTTCACTTCAGCTTGGGGGCTGGGTGAGGCAAATATAAAGTCCGCCGCATTCAATTGAGAAACCTCAAGCGCATCCAGGTACAGCAATTTGACCTTGGGGCCAGAGCCTGACATTCCCGCGCTAACCTCCACACCGTGCACCAGTGAAATACCATTGATCGTCGCCCTGTTTTGCTTACTGATCGTCAACGCGCTGAATTGGGTAATGCCAGTCTGACTCACGTTAATCTTGTCGACGCCTTGGCGAAATCCCCGCATCGCATTGTTGTAATTCGACACGCCTTCCTGCTTCGCGACGACAAATACATTGGATGCTTCGTTATCGTGGCTATACACCTTCCCCGTCAATGAGGCGATCAACTGTCCGTTCGTATCAGTTGAGTAACTGACACCTCCAGCACCTCCTTTCAGGGTCACTGTGCCCGGAGCATCGGGTGAAATCTCGGGAGCAACGGTAGCTTTTTCACCGGCAGAGATCTCACTCGGAAAGACCGGAGCTAAAAACGTGTCCTGAAACTTGAACTGGCTGGCCCTTACGTCAGCGGCTAACTGATTTTTCAGCAAAAGGGTTTGCCCTTCACCCAGTTCAACAATGACACCCGCCTCTTGCTGGTTGAGCTGTAGATCACCGAACTGTTTACCCTTGAAACCGACCAGGTTGATCACTTCACCGCGAACGGGATCAAAATTGACGACTGTGTCGATTCCACCACTACGCCGGTGAACGACGAAAAGGTCCTTGCCTGCGCCTCCGACCAAGGTATTTTTCCCACGACCACCGTTAAGTAAGCTGTCCGACGGACCGGCCACCAGCCAGTCATTACCGTCACCACTGAGCAGGTTCTGAATCGTGCCGGGATTCTTCACTGTCAAGCCGACACCCTCGATGGATGCCGTGCCTGCACTCAGATTAATCGAGACATCGGCGCTAACGGCTGCGGCATTAATCGTATTGCGCCCGCCCGGAGTGCCATTAAGCCCATCGTCGAGAACTGTGCGAGCATTCTGGCGTTTAGCCGCATCGACAAACTCATCGGTATAGAAATAGCTATCGTCGCTCGTAGCCTGGGCACCATAGAGTCGAAGCGACCAACTGTTGAGCGTGACCGGCAGGCCGTAGGCAGTATTAGTCACCTGCAATGTCCAATCTCCGGCCGCGCGTTCACCCCAGTCATGGGTCGACATAAAGGTGTATTTAAATTCACCCGATTGAGTGCTGCCGACGTCCGCTTCGTTGGCTCCTGTCGCGGCCACCGGGATCTTGCCTACCCGGTCAAGCAACACGCTTTGGGTGCCATTGGGTGAAATCAATTTGACGACCAGATCGCCTAACCGTCCGACCTGAGCGTCAAAATCGACTTCCACGTGTTCAATGTTTAATCCACTCTGAATGGCCAGTTTAGGCGCGATGAGCTTTCCAGCTGCAACGACCTGCCCAAGCACACCACTCGATGCACTGAGTGACTTTTCATTAGCGCCTATGCTTTGCGTCATCCAACTCTCAGCCAAACGTACGGCTGCCCGCGCATCCACTTTGCCGAAACCATAATCGTGGCTGGCGTGCATCCCCCCACCATTCCAGTTACGGGCACCGTTGTCGCTCCACTGCGTGGATGAGTCCTCCAACTTGCGTGCAGACACGGCGAGTATTTGCTGCACATCGCGGTAGCCCAGATTGGGGTTGGCTTGCAGCATCAGGGCAATCACACCGGAGACAATCGGTGCTGCGAAACTAGTGCCTTGCATAGCACTGTAATCGTTGCCGAACGTCGAGCCACGTTCCGTTTCCAGCTTGTAACTGGTGGACCAGACGTTACTGCCCGGAGCCGAAACCAGCAGACTCGCCCCGGGATTGGAGAAAGGTGCCGAGCCCACCACCAGCGTTGACAGATCCGCCTGAGCATTGAGCGCGCCGACCTGGATCGAAAAGCGGTTGTTGTTGGTCAGCGAGCCTTGAGAGCTACCGCCAGTCCCGCGCTTGTTCCCGCCCGAGGTAACGATCAACGTTCCGAGACCACCTCGGCCATTACTCGCGGCATAGCGCGCATTACTGATCAACGCAATTGCCGTGTTGATTTGCCCTCCTTGCAAATTGCTTAAGGCAAAGTCCTTGGTGAACCCCCAACTGTGGTTGGCAATGTCATAGCCGAGCATCTTGCCCATGCCGGTCAGGTCTTCACCGCTGTTGGCCAAAAAATGGCCACCCAGTGTTGCCTCGTGGGCGATACCGACCCCGCCCAACGTATTTTTCGCCGCCACCATGACACCCGCGACCATCGTCGCGTGATTCGATACCAGCGCTGGCAGGGTCTGATCAGTGCGTTGCGCCTGCAGCCAGGCCTGATCGACATTAGGTGCCAAATCGGGGTGTTGGATATCGAAAATTTCCGGTCCGGCGGAAAACTCCCCACCCGGTTCGAATTGGCCGATGCGTACACCTTTGCCTGTGTAGTCCTTCCAGACCGGCAGCACATTGATGTCATTCAAGTACCACTCTTCTGCCGCCAACGGGTCGGTCGGGACCTCCGGCGTAAGCAGTGTAACGGTCGCACGCATGGGTGCCAGTTCGCCGGTATTCAAATCCACAACCGAGGTCGCCGGGTTACCCGCCTCATCTACCAGGTCATACTTAAAACTGAGAATCCCGGTGAAACGCGGATCGGGGATAAATAGCACATCACCTTGTTCAGTGAGACTCACGCTACCGCCAATCGCGTCGTCAACAGAAGCAATCCGCAAGTTGCCCTTGCTGTTGAGCCGATGATCGTTTGCAATCAAGCTGGCTGCCGAAATCAGGTGAGGCTGAGTACGATTAAATCCATTTCCGGCTTCATTAACCCTTAATGCATCCGCCACTGGCATCGCATTGGGCTGTTGGAGGTCCACCGCCGAAATATCTGCGAAGTTCAGCTTCTGGATATTGCTCAGGGTCAGGGTACCGTCTCGCCCCGTGACATTGTCGACCACGGTGTAACCGGTACCGATGGAACTGATCATGTAGTCGCCGTACTTACCATGCAGCGTCACCAGATTGACTCCCCCGCCACCGTCAATGATCGCGTTACCGTGGCCGGCCTCGATCACATCATGACCCGCACCACCGTAAATCCGATCCATACCGGCCCCGGCGTGAATGATGCTGCCAGCGGCTGACGCCATGATCGCATCGCCCTTGGGACCCGCGAAAATGATTGCCTTACCACTTCCTCCGATGATGGTATTGCGGCCTGCACCACCCACCAATACATCGTTGCCGCCACCGCCCACTAATGTCGCGCCTCCAGAACCTCCTTTTATAAAGACTCCAGACTGGCCACCGCTGATTAGATAATCATGGCCCCTACCACCTTGAGCAATGGTCAACCCGGCCTTGGCCAGGTTCAGCGCAACGCCCTCATCACTGACGATAATCGCCGTGTCGCGTCCTCCGTTGCCATGGATGTTTTGAGAGCTGTCGGAAGAGCTGATGACAAACACATCGTCACCTACTCCGCCGTTATAAATGTTGCTACCAGCACCACCCACCAACCAACTGCCCGTCGACGCAGCAGTCAAGGTGTCATTGCCGCTACCGGCGTACAAGTTGGTGACGCCCAGTTGTGCTGCATCGAGGGTTTCATCGGCGGCGCTGCTACTCGCATAAGCCGTCGTGGTGGTGGTGCCGGTAGTCGACACTACTTTGCTGCCATTACCTTCCACCGTCAGCGTGCTGCTGACCGGGTCTCCCAGGAAGTTGACCGCCAAGGCTTCACGAGTCTCGCCGTTGATCACAAAGGAACCCCGTGCAATCACGCTGTTACCCTGGCGAATATCACCACTGACCGGTGTAGCCGTGACGTTGATCTGAGTGATGCCGAGCTCGGCCAAAGTCTTGAGTTCGCCCGCATCGCTTTTGCCGTCGTGAGACGCATCGACCCAAACCCGCAACTGGCTCCATATGTCATCACGCTGATCAATCACCTGATCAGCGTTGCTGTCGACACTAGCCAGCGCCGCGAAACCCTCTGTATACAACGCCTGACCCGCCTGACCGTCAGCCCCAGAAGTGCCCCGGAAGTACTCGGAAAACATCTGGCTGACATCGTTGATTTGCCCGCGGTCATCGTCGATCACCAACATCCCGGTGGCTCGGTCCGCCCAACCGCTGCGCTTGAGCGTGCCGCTATGGTCTGTATCGAACAACACACCGTCGCTGATTGACGTCATTTGCACGCCATCGCCAGTCAGGTCCAGCAGCAGCGGATCGACGTACGTATTCACGGTGGTCAGCGCTGCCAGGCCGTTCAACGTCACTGCATTGCGCAAGCTGAAATCCGGGGCCTTACCTGAGGGGCGATGATGGTAGAACTGCGACAAGTAGTCGCTTGGACGTACATTAGGATCAAGCTGAATTTCGCCGGGGCGAATACCGCCAGTGGCCAGGCTGCCAAGCTGGACGGATGTGAAGTCGGTTTTATTTAGGGTTTGGTCGTTGAAGAACACGCGATGAGTAGGGGAGTTTTGAGTGAAGCCGTTGTTTACGTCTTCACGGGCCTGGTTCTCGTTGGGGATTTTTTGTTGGGGTTTTGGGTCGGGGGTGATTTGGATGTTGATGTGGTTGATAGGTGGCGCGCCGGCAGCCGTTTCTACAGGCGGACCAAAGAGCCCAGTTGCAGCGTTTCCAAGTTGGCTCGCAACACTGGTTAAAAAAGTCAATGTCCCCGAAGGAGAGTCGACCCGATCAATCCAGTTCTTTGCCAGTATTCTGTTTTGTTCTGTACCGGCAGAACTTGCTGTTGACATCAAAACATCCGTTCGGGCTGCCAGACTCAACTCTGCTGGTAGGCTCCCTGCTGCGTCGAGTGCAGCTTGCCAATACCCTTCGCGGCTGCGCTCACTCATGATTGATAACACCGAGTTCAAAGTCCAGGCGTCAGCTGGCAAGCCATTTCTTTCGAAAACTTTAGTGTGAAACGTCCAAGCCTCTTTATGATTAATATCGGAAGTCAGCACAAAATTATTATCTTTGAGCTTACCCAGCAGCGTTTTAATATACTCGCCAGCCATCTGAACACGAATTTCATCCACACCATCCGGGGATATCGGTGCTCCAATTTTAGTAGCGGTAAGCTTCATGAAATTAATAGCAACCTCTCCTGCGACAGAGTTACCCTTTGCTACGCCATTCGCTAATGTTGCGTACTTGTAACCTTTAGCCGATAAAAAATCATACATTGGGCCAGGACCTTGCGACGCTAAAAGATTCCGAGCATGTTCCAGATCAGCGATAGTCAACAACTTTACCATGTGCACACTCCTTATTATTTGACTTTATCTAACACAAATTTTCTTATAGCGCCTACGACGGCCTTCCACTCTTTCATCTTCTCTGGCGTGAATCTGAAACGTACCAAAGTATCAATTTCCTGCAATACATAGGCCCCCTCACAGGTATAAAGTCTATTCTCCTTAGGCAACCATAGGCATTCGAATACGATAGAAACCTCACCACCACTGTTCTGCCAGTAATACCGATTCAAACCCTCAGCAAAAACCCTATCTTTTCCATCCACATAAAGCAGACCAAGACTTTCATCAAAAATCACATACTCCTTCCATTGCCCGGGTGTTTCCCAAAGAAAAAAATCAAGCAAATAACTCATGTCGTTATTAGGTCTACGAAGAGGTTTTAGCGTAATATCCACACCTTCAAACCTCAGTGCTTGTACAAAGTAAGTCGCATGATCAGCTGGCAACATCTCCGGCCATGTCATGACCATCGACCAAGACTCTAAGTTTGCGTCACACCCTTTCTTGTTATGGATAAAGCCTTGTCCCCAAGAACTTTCACCTTCATATTCCGGCCAAAACGCACTGTATTTACGTGACACCTCGATCACATGCCCATTCAATTTCCCACAGACCATGTCTTCAGCTAAAGAAACGCCTGCGGAGCAATAATAAAAAAACATCACTCCGACTAAAAACAACAAACGCTTCCGCAACATCATAAAAACTTCCCTTTGTGCTTCAACACGACTTTTAGTCAGCCGAACAAGAGCGTCGCCATTTAACGGACCACCAATTCAAAAGCCCACTTCAAGATTCAACTGCTAGATAATTAATTTTAATATTTACTAGCCTAGTCTCTTCCTCTTATAAGTCACCAACCTAGCTTCCGACAATTTTGTAGGCTCCTTCCGATAATCTCTCGCTGCTTGTAGGATCACATCACTGTAGAAATTACTGCGAAGTGCTTATTTGATAGCCAAATTTCCGACCATCATCGTCTTGAAAAAATCCAAGGCAAAATCGTCCATGACTCTTAGATCCGCATGCTCCACTGAGTATTGATAAGTGCCTTGTATATTTATGAAAAATTTCCGCCCCACTCTATTAATATTTTCATACCCATTAACATAAACCTCTCGGCCGTCGCGCCCCAAAAATGTGCTGACCCAATTTCTTCCGACCCTAAAGCTTGTAATGGGACCTGCATTAAGAAGTGGAACACCAACGACAGCGTGATCTACTCCATCTTCCGGTATTGGGAGATACCAAAACTGAAGAGTCATCCGCCCTTTATCGGAGCCTGCTCTAGCCTCTACAATTTTCATCTCAGGGTATTCAACAACCACTTCTACCTTGCCATCCTGCTTGTAGGCGACAAAATGGCACTCATCTTCAGTGAATGCAGCCTGAAAAGGATAAGCAACCATTGTCTCAGGAGGAACCTTACAGGTTGCAAAAGCAGCCCCAGAGAACGAAAGAACCAACACACGCCAAATTATAAAACCCGTCATAACTGCATATTTTTTAAGCATTAAAATACCTCCAAAAAACCTGGTGAATTAAGTAATTCATACATAACCAAACAAAATCACAGCACACCGTCTGGCTAACAAAAGCCGTTACTGCACGATAAAAACTCAGCGCTCTCTCAAGCTTTCATTCGCGTATTGCTGCAACGGACTCAAGAAATATTCAATCACTCGGCGTTGATCTGTCTTGACTTCAGCCGTCACCGACATACCAGGGGACAAGAACTCTTTATTGCCATTCACTACTAAGTGATCGTTTTTCAGTCGTATCCGACTGCTGTAGACAGGTCCTTTCTTTTCATCCTCGATTGCATCTCTGGAAACACTGATAACTTCGCCATCCACCGTCCCATACTTGGTGAAGGTAAATGTCTCCACCTTCACCGTGACGGGCTGCCCAGCTCGGACAAAACCGACATCCTTGTTTTCCAGGAAAGCCTCAACCTCAACCGGTTGATTATCTGGAACGATTACCATCAATGGCTGGGCAGCTGTCACCACTCCACCCACGGTGTGAATCGCCAGTTGCTGGACAGTGCCAGCCACCGGAGCGTTAAGAAGTGTTAGCGATTTCTGATAGCGGGCCTTGGCAAGCTCCTGAACCAGTCGGGCCACTTTTTGATCCGACTGTTGCTGCAAATCGAGCATGGCTCTGCGTGTCTGGGCGATGACGCCTTCACGGCGACGTCGAGCTTCTGTTTGAGCCGCAGAAAATTGCAGCACGCTGGCCTGCTGCACCCTCAAGTGACGCTGCAGATCCAGTCGAGCCTGCTCTTTCTCCAGGTATTCGTGACGAGCCACGTATTGCTGGTTCAGCAAGCGCTGATAATCCTCAGCCAACTGCGTGGCTATCGGCAGTGTTTTCAGCAGATTCGCGACCTGAGCCCGAGCGGCCTGGATTTCGGCACTGCGCTGAAGAACTTCCGCATCAACCAACTCTAGGCTGCTGCGGTACTCCTGATACTGCCCCTGCAGCCAGCGTTGCGCCGAAAGCACTTGCTCAGGATTGGCATTCTGGATGGCACCGATCAAGGACTCAGGGTCTTGTTGCTGATTGATTGCATCCAGCATTGCTTTGCCACGTGCACTATCAATTCGCGCTGCAAGAAGCTCACTCTGGATGAGCTTGATGTCTGCGTCCGCAGAAGTCGGATCGAGTTCGACAAGCAACTCCCCCGCCCTGACAATCTGACCATCGCTGACATGGATGGCTTTAACCACAGCCGTTTCACTGGACTGAATCAATTTGGTTTTACCGCTGGGAACAATCTTGCCTGAAGCAATGGCTACCACTTCTATTTTGCCGATTGAAGCCCACAGCACTGCGAGTATGGCGAACGCCATGATGCCCCAGATAAAAACGCGAGGCGCCGGGTGTACAGGCTTATCCTGGAGCTCCAAAGCTGCCGGTAAAAACTGGACTTCATGTGGCAAGCGCTCAGGCGCGTCCATCTGACGGCGCTGACGCCAGCACTGGCGCCAGGAATCGCGATATCGGTGCAATAGTTCAAGACTTGCGCTCATGCGAAGGTCGCTCCTTGAGTCAAAGTGTTTTCATCCCTGCCTGAAATGGAACGAGGTCAGCAGTGAGCATTGTTGTCTCGCGTTACCGGTGGCTCAGCCTTGCTGCATGCGGTGCAAACGACAGTAATGCTCGGCTTGCTGGGCTAGCAGTTCGGTATGTGAGCCCTGTTCAACGATTTGCCCTCGATCCACAACCAGGATGCGATTGGCTTCACGCACGGCTGATAGACGGTGAGCAATGATGATCACGCTGCGCCCTCGGCAAATGGTTTGCATGTTCTGCTGGATGATTCGCTCCGATTCGTAATCAAGAGCGCTGGTGGCTTCATCGAAGATGAGAATGCGCGGATTGCCTATCAATGCCCGAGCGATGGCCACGCGTTGGCGCTGCCCACCGGAAAGTGAAGCTCCGTGCTCACCAACGACGGTGTCGTAGCCTTCTGGCAACTCCAAGATAAATTCATGAGCTCCCGCCATTCGAGCGGCGTCGATCACAGAATCGAGGGGAGCTCCCGGCTCAGTCAGAGCAATATTTTCGCGAATACTGCGGTTAAACAACATGCTGTCCTGCAAAACCACCCCAATCTGTCGACGTAGCGATGAAACATCAGCCAGCGCCAAATCCATACCATCGACTAGTACCCGGCCACGCTCAGGGACGTACAGCCGTTGTAGAAGGCGGGTCAATGTACTTTTTCCTGAGCCAGACCGACCGACGACGCCAATGACTTCACCGGCTTCAATACGTAGACTCACCCCGCGCAAAACTTCCGAGCCATCGGTGCGATAACGGAAATGCACCTGATCGAACTCTATACGGCCCTTAAGCGGCGGCAGCGTGCTGCGTGTGCCCTTGGACAGCTCGGTGGGAGTATTGAGAATATCGCCCAGACGTTGAACCGAAACACCGGTTTGCTGGAAACTGGTCCAAAGCTGCGCCAAGCGCATGATCGGTTGTGATACCCGACCGGCAAGCATGTTGAACGCTATCAACTCACCCACCGACAGTTGCCCACCAATGACTAGTTGAGCTCCCAGCCAAAGGGTCGCCACAGTGACCAGTTTGCCAATCAGTGACACGCATTCATTGGCGATGGTGGACAGATTCTGGGTCTTGAAGCAGGCCGCGACGTAGGCCGCTAACTGGTTATCCCAGTGGCGCAGCACCTGAGGTTCGACGGCCATTGACTTGAGAGTATCGATACCGTTCACCGTCTCAACCAGAAACGCCTGGTTTTCCGCACCGCGAGCAAAACTGTCTTGTAGTCTCGCTCTCAGCAGCGGCGTGATACACATGGATACCAGTACATATAGCGGCAATGACAAGAGCACGATCAAGGTCAACCAGCCGCTGTAGCAATACATCACGACGATGAAAACCACTGAAAAGAGTACGTCCAACAGCAACGTAATTGCATTGCCTGTGAGAAAGCTGCGGATGTTTTCCAGTTCGCGCACACGCGCCACCGAGTCACCGACACGCCGAGCCTGGAAATAGGCCAAAGGTAACTTGATCAGATGGTGGAAAAGGCGAGAACCCAGCTCCACGTCAATGCGACTGGTGGTATGGGCAAATACGTAGCTGCGCAAACTGCTGAGAGCCGTCTCGAAAATCATCACGGCCAGCAAGCCAGAGGCGATGACATCCAGGGTGCTCAAGCCGTGATGCACCAGCACTTTGTCCATGACGACTTGGAAGAATAGCGGCGTCACCAAGGCGAACAGTTGCAGCACAAAAGAGACCAGCATGATCTCGCTGAGCAGCGAGCGATATTTGATGATGGCCGGAATGAACCAGGAGAAATCAAAGCGCGAGATCTCCCCGGGATTTGCCGATTCGGAACGCACCAACAACAAGCACCCCGCCCATCGTGCATCGAGTTGATCCAGGTCGATCACTTCGGGTCGGCTGGAGCGGGGGTCTTGTATTAGCGCTTTACCGTCTTCAAACTTGGCAATAATAAAGAAAGAGCCATCACGATCCGTGGCAATGGCAGGTAGCGGGGTACGATCCAAACGAGAAAGTACCGTTTGCACCCACTTAGCCTTGAGACCTAACTTACGCGCCGACAAGAGCAACTCAGCTTGCCCGAACGCTGTAGCGGATAACTGGTGGTAAAGTTGCTCGATCGACGCCACCACATTGTAAAATCGGGCCAGCATGACTAAACACGCAACACCAGTGTCGATCTCCGCAAGAGAATCTGGCGATTCAGTCTTTTCTTCTTCGTTCATGAGACATCCTGGTCAATCGAAATAAAACACTAAATAATGCTGATAAAAAACAGCCAACGACCGATTCAGGCCAAAAATGCTAGAAACTGTCAGGAGGAAGAAAATCTCGTTCAAAATCATAATTTCTTGACAAATAAACATTCAGATTCATTAAATCGGCCGAATTCAAAATACCGGCCACCTGTTTTAATTTAAGGGTATTTAGAATGTAGTCATAGCGCGCATTGTTGTACTCTCGGACGACGTTATAGAGTTGGCGCTGCGCATTAAGAACATCCGAGAAATTTCGAAAACCCATCTTCCACCCAACGTTGTTTGCCTCTACTGACGCTCGACTAGACTGGATGGTCTGGCGTCTCGCTTTCACCTGTTCAATATCTGAATTAACAGTGCGATGCAGATTTCGAGTGGCCACTACTGTTTCACGAAGCTGGTCTTCTTTATCATATTGGATTTGCGTCAATTGCTCGCTCGCTTCGCGTACTTGGGAGCGAACCATACCGCCCGAATACAAGGGGATGTTGAGTTCAAGCGCAATACTGCGCTGGGTAATATCATCCCGATAGTTAGCGCCAGCCATGGCTTCACTGTTACCTCTGCGATAGGAGACAACTGCATCGAGGGTGGGGGCGAACCCAGCCTTGCGTTGCAACAGGGTGTGTTCCGCCGCCACTACCGAATATTGACTGGCTTGTAAAGCTAGGTTTTGTTGTACCGCCTGGTTTACCCAGGCGTCTGCTTCCTTGGGTTCTGGCGCCAAAACAGGCAACTGATGCTGAATACCTTCGATTGTCGAATAGTGTTTGTTTGTTAGGCGAGACAAGTATTCGAACGCATCATTCACCTTGCGCTCTGCTAACTTCCGGTTTGCGTTGGCGTTATCGTAAGCCGCTGTAGCATCCAGAACGTCGTTGATACTCGCAGCACCGCTCGCAAGTCGTCCTTGGGCCTGCTGTTGTTGACCATGGAGGGCTGTTTCTTCAGCCTTTGACGCTGCCACCATATCCAGCGATCGGAGGGTATCAAAATAATTTTGCGCCACAGTGAGGATCAATAATTGTTCTTTTGCCAGAAGCTCAAATTGCTCTTTAGTCACACTGGCTTTTGAGGCGTCCAGTTGAAACCAGCGATCCGCGCGAAACAAGGGCTGAATTAAGTTGGCCTGGAATATCGAATTAGTGTGGGAGCTACTTGAATTTGAACTCTCTTGCGTCACGGCAGCGGATCGTACCGAGGAATTCAAGATTGGTAATAATCCAGCGCGAGCCTGGGGGATCTTTTCTTTGAAGGATTCATAGCGATGCCTGGCGGCTAATAGCTGGGCATCATTCACCAGCGCTTCTTCATAGATCCCCAGCAGAGTTGCGCGCCCAGCATCGACATTCGCAAAAACTAACGACGGCAATATCAACAGGACGACAAACAAAATCATTTCCGTGAGTACAATTAAAATTGTCCACGGCGACAAATATGAATCCAAACTATTAATAACCAACCGCATATTTTCACTCTTCAAAGCCAAAGTAATATCCAAGCTTTTTCCGCTCGTTCGAAAAGACGTATTTTGTCTAACGAGAACATTACCCGCGCAGCAATATAAATATCAGTTGCCGATTTCCGATAAATCGGTAATCCCTGTCCGATGCTGAGCGAACAAAAATTCAATTCGGCGTCGGAAAAGGCCGCATATGGATTTCTCCCACAGATCTAAATAATGCGGACTACATGAAAGGCAAGCTCACACAGCAGAAATCACCGTTCCGGTACCTGCTGAAACCCAAAGCTGGCGGCATTGCGTTTGTGCTGGATGCGATGGGTGAGCAGTTGGAGTCCATCGTCAACGTGACCATTCACTACCCGGGCGGGCGTCCGGGGTATTGGGATTTGCTCTGTGGGAACGTTGCGGACGTGGTGGTGCATTTTCAGGAGCTGAAGATTCCGCCGCAGTTCATCGGCAAGAACTACGACCAAGATGGGGAGTATCGATTGCAGTTTCAGGGGTGGATCAATCAGTTGTGGGAAGACAAGGATGCGCTGCTGGGGCAGATGCATCGGGAGTATCCCGCGAAATAATCAGGCGTCTGTCCGGGCCTCTTCGCAGGCAAGCCTCGCTCCTACGAGATTCGGGTGGTCGCGATATGTGGTACGACGCAAATCCGTAGGAGCGAGGCTTGCCCGCGAAGGCGCCCGATCAGACATAAAAAACCCGCCTATGATCACTCATCGGCGGGTTTTTCATGTGCAGCTAACGCTTAGATCGCGCCACGCTGACGCAGCAGATCCAGCACTTGCTTCACGCTTTCTTCCAGTGACAGCGACTGGGTATCGACCACGAGGTCGGCATCCAGCGGCACGTCGTACGCGAAGGATTCACCCGGAATGTTATCGCCGCCAGCGGCGTACAAACCTTGCGGATCACGCTCGGCACAGACCGTCGGCGAGGCCTGGACGTAGACCGTCAGCAGACGCTCCTTGCCGATCAGCTCCCTGGCCTGCTCACGACCAGCAGCACTCGGCGCAACGAAGGCTGCCAGCGTCAGCAGACCGGCTTCGTTGAACTGACGCGCCACGTGCGCGGCACGACTCCAGTTCTCGGTACGCCCGGCGCGATCCTGTGGCAGACCTTTGTTCAGATCGTGACGCAGGTTCTGGCCATCGAGTACGAACACCGCACGGCCCATGTCGAACAGCTTGCGTTCAACGGCATAGGCCAGCGTACTTTTGCCTGCGCCCGACAAGCCGCTGAACAACACGGTGGCCGGCTGCTGGCCGAAGCGCTGTGCGCGTTCTTCGGTGGCAACGTGCGCCAGTTTGCCGTGGTGCGTGCTGCTGCCATGCGCCAACGGCTGGGCGATGATCATGCCGGCGGCGACAGTGCCGTTGGTCAAGCGATCGATGACGATAAACGAACCGGTGGTGCGGTTACTGTCGTAACCGTCCAGCGCGATGGCCGCGTCGAGGCTGACCTTGACCCGACCGATCTCGTTCAGCTGCAGGGAGCTGGCCGGACCTTCTTCCAGGGTGTTCACGTCCACGCGGTTGACGATGCTGGTGATCGAACCCGGCACATAAGTCGTAGCGCGTTTGATGTCGTATTTCTTGCCCGGCAGCATCGGTTCCTCGGCCATCCACACCAGCATGGCGTCGAAAGCGTCAGTCACCTGCGGCTGATTGTCGGCGTGCACCAGCAAGTCGCCGCGCGAGATGTCGATCTCGTCTTCCATGGTCAGCGTCACCGCTTGACCTGGACCGGCGTGCTCCAGCTCACCTTCGAAAGTAACGATGGATTTCACGCGGCTGCTTTTACCCGACGGCAGCACAACGACTTCGTCGCCCTTGTGCACGATGCCGCTGGCCAGAGTACCGGCGAAGCCACGGAAGTTCAGGTTCGGACGGTTGACGTACTGCACCGGGAAACGCAGGTCGGTGTAGTTGCGGTCGTTGGCGATCTCGACGGTCTCGAGAATTTCCATCAGCGACTGGCCGGTGTACCACGGCGAGCGCTCGGACTTGTTCACCACGTTGTCGCCCTTCAGCGCCGACATTGGCACGAAAGCCATGGTGGTCGGCTTGAACGCGATGCCTTCGGCGAACTTCAGGTAATCGGCCTTGATCGACTCGAACACGGTTTCATCGAAGCCGTTGAGGTCCATCTTGTTGATGGCGACCACGATGTGTTTGATACCCAGCAACGAGGCGATGAAGCTGTGGCGACGGGTCTGGGTCTGCACGCCATAGCGGGCGTCGACGAGGATGATCGCCAGGTCACAGGTGGACGCACCGGTGGCCATGTTGCGGGTGTACTGCTCATGGCCAGGGGTGTCGGCGATGATGAATTTACGCTTGGCGGTGGAGAAATAGCGGTACGCGACGTCGATGGTGATGCCTTGCTCGCGCTCGGCCTGCAGGCCGTCGACCAGCAACGCCAGATCGATGTCTTCGCCGGTGGTGCCGACTTTTTTCGAGTCGCGGGTAATGGCTTCCAGGTGATCTTCGTAGATCATTTTGGAATCGTGCAGCAGGCGCCCGATCAGGGTGCTCTTGCCGTCATCGACGTTGCCACAGGTCAGAAAGCGCAGCATTTCCTTGCGTTCGTGCTGGCCCAGGTAGGCGAGGATGTCCTCGCTGATCAAATCAGATACGTGCGACATGACAACCCCTTAGAAATAACCCTGACGTTTCTTTTCTTCCATCGAGCCTGCGCCATCGTGGTCGATGACCCGGCCCTGGCGTTCGGAAGTTCGCGTCAGGAGCATTTCCTGAATGATGTCGGTCAGGCTGGTGGCCTCGGACTCGACCGCACCGGTCAGCGGGTAGTCGCCGAGCGTACGGAAGCGGACCTTCTTCTTGACGATGCGTGCCTTGTCTTCATCGCTCAAGTGATTGAGCAGGCGTTCGTCGTCGATCATGATCCAGGTGCCATTCATCTCGATGACGTCGCGCTCGGCGGCGAAGTACAGCGGCACAATCGGGATGCCTTCGAGGTAGATGTACTGCCAGATATCCAGTTCGGTCCAGTTCGACAAAGGGAATACGCGGATCGATTCGCCCTTGTTGACGTTGCCGTTGTAGACGTTCCACAGTTCTGGACGCTGGTTCTTCGGGTCCCAGCGGTGCTTGGTGTCGCGGAAGGAGTACACGCGCTCTTTGGCACGGGATTTCTCTTCGTCGCGACGGGCACCACCGAACGCGGCATCGAAGCCGTACTTGTCGAGGGCCTGCTTGAGGCCTTCGGTTTTCATGATGTCGGTATGCTTGGCGCTACCGTGGGTCAGCGGGTTGATCCCCTGCGCGACGCCTTCAGGGTTGACGTGTACCAGCAGGTCCAGGCCGAGTTCTTCGACCATGCGGTCGCGGAACGTGTACATCTCCTTGAACTTCCACTGGGTGTCGACGTGCATTACCGGGAACGGCAGTTTGCCCGGGAAGAACGCCTTGCGCGCAAGGTGCAGCATCACGGCGGAGTCTTTACCGACGGAGTACAGCATCACCGGGTTATCGAACTCGGCGGCGACCTCGCGGATGATGTGGATGCTTTCGGCCTCCAGCTGTTTCAGATGCGTCAGTTTGTCGACCATGGCTACTCACGAAAACGATCTTATGGACGGCCAGCGGGCCGTGTTCGAGCGAGGAATCCTAGCACAGCGACCTCTTCTAATCAGGCCACCAGCTAGATCGAAAGGGTATATGAATATACCCCCTCGTTTGGGCTACGCGGACCTCTGTAGGAGCGAGGCTTGCCCGCGAAGAACTAAAACGAGGTGTACCTGACGCACCGCGTTATCGTTCTTCGCGGGCAAGCCTCGCTCCTACTGGGATGAACGGAATCAGATAGGATTCTGACAATCGATGAAGATGTGCTCAAGGGCGAAACGTCGCGCCAGGTAATCGCCCAAGGCCTGGACCCCGTAGCGCTCGGTGGCATGGTGGCCGGCAGCGATGAAGCTGATGTCGTTTTCCCGGGCGCTGTGGAAGGTTTGCTCGGAAGCTTCACCGCTGAGGTACAGGTCGACGCCGGCCAGCACAGCCTGATCGATGTAACCCTGGCCGCCACCGGTGCACCAGCCGACCCGGCGAATCATCTTGCTGCCTTCGATCAGCAAGGGCTCGCGGCCTATGACTTCCTGCACGCGGCGGGCGAAATCCCGAGGCGTCATTGGCTCACTCAGCGAGCCGACCAGGCCAACGACCTTCAGATTGTCCGGATCAAGCGGACCTTCGACGGTGATGTCCAGCTGACGCGCCAGCTGCACGTTATTGCCGACTTCCGGGTGCAGATCCAGCGGTAAGTGGTAAGACAGCAGGCTGATGTCATGCTTGAGCAAGGTTTTCAGTCGACGCTGCTTCATGCCGGTGATGCATGGGTTCTCGCCTTTCCAGAAGTAGCCGTGATGCACCAGCACCAGGTCGGCCTCGGCTTCCACCGCCGCATCGAGCAAGGCCTGGCTGGCGGTTACGCCGCTGACGATGCGCATGACCTGGGGCCCGCCTTCGACCTGCAAGCCGTTGGGGCAATAATCGGCAATCTTTGCACTACTCAGGTATCGGTCGGCTTCTTCGACCAGGGTGCTCAGGGCGACGGCCATAAAAGACTCCTAAATATCCCGTTCAGAGGCACGCGCGGCCTCGTATAATGCGCAACATTATGGGCGGTCTCATACCGCCCGCAACCTCTCAGGACGTGCTTAATGCTCAAAGCGCTGCGTTTTTCCGGCTGGCCGCTGTTGGCTGGCGTGCTTATCGCTCTGTTGATCATCCAGCGTTACCCGCAATGGGTCGGGCTCCCGAACCTCGACGTCAATCTGCAGCAAGCCCCGCAAACCACCAGCGTGCAGCAGGGGCCTGTGTCCTACGCCGATGCCGTCACCATCGCCGCGCCGGCGGTGGTCAACCTGTACACCACCAAAGTCATCAACAAACCGAACCATCCGCTGTTCGAAGATCCGCAGTTCCGCCGTTTCTTCGGCGACAACTCGCCCAAGCAGAAGCGCATGGAGTCGAGCCTGGGTTCCGGTGTGATCATGAGCCCGGAAGGTTACTTGCTGACCAACAACCACGTCACCAGTGGCGCCGACCAGATCGTGGTCGCACTCAAGGACGGCCGCGAAACCCTGGCCCGAGTAATCGGCAGCGATCCGGAAACCGATCTCGCGGTCCTGAAGATCGATCTGAAAAACCTGCCATCGATTACTGTTGGCCGCTCCGACAACATCCGCATCGGCGACGTGGCGCTGGCCATCGGCAACCCGTTCGGCGTCGGCCAGACCGTCACCATGGGCATCATCAGCGCCACCGGGCGCAATCAGCTGGGCCTGAACAACTACGAAGACTTCATCCAGACCGACGCCGCGATCAACCCCGGTAACTCCGGTGGTGCACTGGTGGACGCCAACGGCAACCTGACCGGTATCAACACCGCGATCTTCTCCAAATCCGGCGGCTCACAGGGCATCGGTTTCGCGATCCCGATCAAGCTCGCCATGGAAGTCATGAAATCGATCATTGAGCACGGCCAGGTGATTCGCGGCTGGCTCGGTATCGAAGTGCAACCGCTGACTCAGGAACTGGCGGAGTCCTACGGTCTGTCAGGGCGCCCGGGTATTGTGGTGGCGGGAATTTTCCGCGATGGTCCGGCGCAGAAGGCCGGCCTGCAACTGGGCGACGTGATCCTCAGCATCGATGGCGAACCGGCCAGTGATGGTCGGCGCTCGATGAACCAGGTCGCGCGGATCAAACCGACTGACAACGTCACGGTCCAGGTGATGCGCAACGGCAAGGAACTCAAGCTAACCGCCGAAATCGGTTTGCGCCCGCCACCGGCACCGGTCAAAGAAGTAGAGTAATCAGCCAACACAAACCCGTAGGAGCGAGGCTTGCCCGCGAAGAACGATGACTCGGTATCCCTGATGTACCGAGTTATCGTTCTTCGCGGGCAAGCCTCGCTCCTACGGGTTTAGCGGTGATTAGAGGTCGCCGAGGGCGTCGATCAGCGCCTGATTCTGCTCTGGCGTCCCCATTGAAATCCTCAGGAACTGGGCAATCCGCTCCTGCTTGAAGTGCCGAACGATCACACCCTGCTCGCGTAACTTCGCCGCCAGCCCTGCCGCATCGTGTTTCGGATGACGGGCGAAAATGAAGTTTGCCGCCGACGGCAGCACCTCAAAACCCTTTGCCTCGAGCTGACCGACCACCTTGTCACGACTTTCGATAACCAAACGGCAGGTCTTGTCGAAGTACTCGCGATCCTCGAACGCTGCCGCCGCGCCGACGATCGCCAAGCGATCGAGTGGATAGGAGTTGAAGCTGTTCTTGATCCGTTCCAGCGCCTCGATCAGGTCCGGATGCCCCACCGCCAAACCAACCCGCAGGCCGGCCAGTGAACGGGACTTGGACAGGGTCTGGGTCACCAGCAGGTTCGGATAACGGTCCACCAGGCTGATCGCGGTCTCACCGCCAAAGTCGATGTAAGCCTCATCGACCACGACCACCGAATCCGGGCTGGCCTTGAGGATTTGCTCAACAGCGTCCAGCGCCAGCAGGCAACCAGTCGGTGCGTTCGGATTAGGGAAGATGATCCCGCCGTTCGGCTTGGCGTAGTCCGCCGGGTTGATCCGGAACTGCTCGTCCAGCGGCACCGCGTCGAAGGCGATGCCGTACAACCCGCAGTACACCGGGTAGAAGCTGTAGCTGATGTCCGGGAACAGCAGCGGCTGATCGTGTTGCAGCAAACCGTGAAAGATGTGCGCCAGGACTTCATCGGAACCGTTGCCGAGAAACACCTGATTGCTCTGCACGCCGTAGTACTTGGCGACTGCTTGCTTGAGCAGGTCGCTGTTCGGGTCTGGGTACAGGCGCAGGTTGTCGTTCAGTTCGGTCTGCATCGCCGCCAAGGCTTTTGGCGAGGGGCCGTACGGGTTTTCATTAGTGTTGAGCTTCACCAGTTTGGTCAGCTTCGGCTGCTCGCCCGGCACGTAAGGCACCAGATCCTTGACGAACGGGCTCCAGAATTTACTCATGCTCAGTTCCCCTGCCCTTGTAGAAAGTCTTCGTCAACAATGCGGTATTCGGCACTGCGCGCGTGGGCAGTCAGTGACTCGCCACGGGCCAGCACGGAAGCGGTCTTGCCCAGTTCGGACGCCCCCTGCTCGGAGCAGAAGATGATCGACGAGCGTTTTTGGAAGTCGTACACGCCCAGCGGCGAGGAAAACCGTGCGGTGCCGGACGTCGGCAACACGTGGTTCGGGCCGGCGCAGTAGTCGCCCAGCGCTTCGGACGTGTGACGGCCCATGAAAATCGCGCCAGCGTGACGGATCTGCGGCAGCCAGGCTTGCGGATCGGCGACCGACAATTCCAGGTGCTCCGGTGCGATGCGGTTGGCAACTTCGATGGCTTGCGCCATGTCGCGGACTTCAATCAGCGCACCACGGCCATTAATCGAGGTTTCGATGATGTCGGCGCGCTCCATGGTCGGCAGCAGTTTGGCGATGCTGGCTGCGACCTTGTCGAGGAATTCGGCGTCGGGGCTCACCAGAATCGCCTGGGCATCTTCGTCGTGCTCGGCCTGGGAGAACAGGTCCATGGCGATCCAGTCCGGATCGGTCTGGCCGTCGCACACCACGAGGATTTCCGACGGGCCGGCAATCATGTCGATGCCGACCTGGCCAAATACATGACGCTTGGCGGTGGCGACATAGATGTTGCCCGGCCCCACCACTTTGTCGACTTTCGGCACGCTTTCGGTACCGTAAGCCAATGCAGCAACGGCCTGCGCGCCACCAATGGTGAATACGCGATCGACGCCGGCGATGCAGGCCGCGGCCAGCACCAGTTCGTTGATTTCACCGCGTGGCGTCGGCACGACCATGACAACTTCCGTCACGCCAGCCACTTTGGCTGGAATCGCGTTCATCAACACCGAGGAAGGATAAGACGCTTTACCACCCGGCACGTAAAGGCCGGCGCGATCCAGTGGCGTGACCTTCTGGCCCAGCACCGTGCCGTCGGCTTCGGTGTAGCTCCAGGAGTCCTGCTTCTGTTTCTCGTGATAGCTGCGCACGCGGGCGGCGGCTTTTTCCAGCGCTTCACGCTGGGGCACAGTGATCCGCGTCAAGGCCAGTTCCAGGCGTTCGCGCGGCAGAATCAGGTCAGCCATCGAGGCGACCTGCAGGCCGTCGAACTTCTGGGTGAATTCCACCAGCGCCGCATCGCCACGTTCGCGCACGGCCTTGATGATGTCCAGCACCCGCTGATTGACCGAGTCGTCAGACACACTTTCCCAGCTCAGCAGATGATCCAGATGATGCGCGAAATCCGGGTCAGCAGCGTTGAGTCGGCGAATTGCAGTCAGTGCGGTCATAGCGAGAGCCTCATAGGTTGGCAAAAACTCAGGTACCCGAAGCTACAGTTCGATCCGCTTGGGCACCCGAGAATTCTGGCTATGAGGCGGATAGACGGGCGCGACTTAACGTCGCGCAGGTGAATCAGCCGCGGTGTCGAGACTCCACTGCCTTGCGCAGGGTGTCGATCAACGCCTGGATACGGGCGTGCTGCATTTTCATCGAAGCTTTGTTCACGATCAGCCGGGAGCTGATGTCTGCAATGAAATCCTGGGGCTCCAGGCCATTGGCGCGCAAGGTATTGCCGGTGTCGACCACGTCGATGATCTTGTCGGCCAGACCGATCAACGGCGCCAGTTCCATCGAGCCGTAAAGCTTGATGATGTCGACCTGGCGACCCTGCTCGGCGTAATAGCGCTTGGCAACGTTGACGAACTTGGTCGCCACCCGCAGGCGGCCCTTGGGCTCGACATCGCCGACACGACCTGCGGTCATCAGCTTGCAGAGCGCAATTCGCAGGTCCAGAGGCTCGTACAAGCCCTGGCCACCGTATTCCATCAGCACATCTTTACCGGCGACGCCCAGGTCGGCGGCACCATGCTCGACGTAAGTCGGCACATCGGTAGCGCGCACGATCAGCAGGCGCACATCGGCCTGAGTCGTGGGGATGATCAGCTTGCGGCTCTTGTCCGGATTCTCGGTCGGCACGATACCCGCTTCAGCCAGAAGCGGCAGGGTGTCGTCAAGGATGCGGCCCTTGGACAGTGCGATGGTCAACATGGGGAACGTCAGTCCTTATCAAGGTACTTATGCCCGGTCGCAAACGGCGCCGGACACACATCGAGCCGGCAACCGGCTCGACATCAACAAATCAACGGGCGCGTCCCTGCGCCCATGAAGCAGAAACTAGCCCGGTACGCGGCGGATCTTGGCGCCGAGCATCTGCAGTTTCTCTTCGATGCACTCGTAACCACGGTCGATGTGGTAGATGCGATCGATCAGCGTGTCGCCTTCAGCAATCAGGGCCGAGATGACCAGGCTGGCCGAGGCACGCAGGTCGGTGGCCATGACTGGCGCGCCCTTGAGCTTTTCAGTACCGGTCACGATGGCGGTGTTGCCTTCGACCTGGATCTTGGCGCCCATGCGGTGCAGTTCGTAAACGTGCATGAAGCGGTTTTCGAAGATCGTCTCGATCACGGCACCAGTGCCTTCGGCAATGGCGTTGAGGGAGATGAACTGCGCCTGCATGTCGGTCGGGAACGCCGGGTACGGAGCGGTACGGATGTTGACGGCTTTTGGCCGCTTGCCGTGCATGTTCAGCTCGATCCAGTCGTCACCGCAGGTGATTTCGGCACCGGCTTCCTTGAGCTTTTCCAGAACGGCTTCAAGGATGGTCGGATCGGTGTCCTTGACCTTTACACGACCGCCGGTTACGGCTGCCGCTACCAGGTAGGTGCCGGTTTCGATACGGTCAGGCATCACTTTGTAAGTGGTCGGGTGCAGGCGCTCGACGCCATCGATGGTGATGGTGTCGGTACCGGCGCCGGTAATCTTGGCGCCCATGGCGATCAGGAAGTTCGCCAGGTCGATGACTTCAGGCTCGCGCGCGGCGTTAGCCAATACGCTGCGGCCCTTGGCCAGAGCGGCGGCCATCATGATGTTTTCGGTACCGGTCACACTGACGGTGTCGAAGAAGAAATGCGCACCGCGCAAGCCGCCTTCCGGCGCCTTGGCCTTGATGTAGCCGCCTTCAACGTCGATGACCGCGCCCATGGCTTCGAGGCCACGGATGTGCAGGTCAACTGGACGCGAACCGATGGCGCAACCGCCAGGCAGTGCGACTTCGGCTTCGCCGAAACGGGCGACCATCGGGCCCAGTACCAGAATCGACGCACGCATGGTTTTAACCAGTTCGTACGGAGCGATCAGGGTCTTGATGGTACGCGGATCGATTTCGACGCTGAGTTTCTCGTCGATCACCGGCTCGATGCCCATGCGACCGAACAGCTCGATCATGGTGGTGATGTCGTGCAGGTGCGGCAGGTTGGCAACAGTCACCGGGCCATCGCACAGCAAGGTGGCAGCCAGGATCGGCAGGGCAGAGTTCTTTGCCCCGGAGATGCGGATCTCGCCATCAAGGCGAGCGCCACCGGTAATAATCAATTTATCCATAAGAATCTCGACGCCCTTGGGCTCAGGTGCGCTCGGCCCAGGCCGCGCTGCTGAAAAATTTCATAGTGACCGCATGGATGCTGCCATCGGTGATCCATGGGTTCAAATGGGCATAGACCTGCTGCTGACGCTTCACCGGGCTCAACGCCGCCAGTTCATCGCTAATCACGTTCAGCTGGAAGTTGCAGCCTTCGCCTTCAACTTCCACCTTTGTATTCGACAGCTTTCCTTCAAGGAAGCTCTTTACTTCGGTGGCCTGCATGCTCAACCTCAATCGGCGCCTTGTGCGCGCGGGTCGGACATCATACAAAAAAGCCCCGCGCCTGCGAACCCCGCGAAGCAGGACTCTGACGGGGGGCTTATTTATAGATGCGGTTAGGGATGCGCCAACAGCTCGGTCAATTCGCTGACCTGAGCAATTTCACGCATGTCTTCTGGCATCCCACGGATGCTCAACGCCTTGCCGGCCTCTTGCGCATCTCGCATGAAGCACAACAGCAGCGACAAGCCGACACTGCTGGACTTCAACACCGCCGAACAATCGACGACCACTTCGTCAGCCTTGCTCGACTTGATCAGCGCCTGCCCTTGCTTGCGCAGGCCCGGGCCGGTGCGGTAATCCAGCATGCCGCTAAGACGCAGTTCGCCGGATTCGCTCATGCGAATGGCCGACACACTCATTGTGCTTGTTTCCCAGCGGCATCCGGGGCTTTTTCCTTGGCCTTGGCGACTTCCCCGGCCCAACCATTGATGGTCTTGTCCAGGTCGTTGCCATTGCGTTGCATTGCATCAGCGAACTGATCGCGGAACAGCTTGCCAACGTTGATGCCATTGATGATTACGTTGCGCAGCTTCCACTCGCCATTGATCTTTTCGAGCGTGTAGGAAACAGGATAGATCGCACCGTTGGTGCCTTTGACCGTCATGCCAACGCTGGTACGGTCGCCGGACTCATCCTTGGCAGGGTCAACAGTGATGCCCTGGTTGTTGTACTCGAGCAAGGCATTGCCATAGAACTGGAACAGACCTTTTTTGAAGTTTTCTTCAAAGGTCTTCATTTGCGCGGGGGTGGCTTTGCGCGAGTATTTGACCGTCATGATGCTTTTGGAAATGCCCTCGGCATCCACCACAGGTCCGACGATGGTGTTCAGCGCCGTATAGAAGTCTTGCGGATCCTGCTTGTACTTCTCTTTATTGGCCGACAGATCGGCAAGCATCCGGTTGGTGGTGTCCTGCACGATTTCGTGCGCGGAAGGTGCCGCCACGGCGTTAGCCATCACCGGCAGGACCGTGAGCAACACCAACAGGCCACGTCGCAAGGTAGAGATCATTCAAAAGCTCCTCATTTGGCGTCTTTGCTAACGGTATTGAGCAGGAATTTACCGATCAGGTCTTCGAGCACCAGCGACGACTGGGTGTCGTGGATGGTCCCACCATCCTTGAGCAAGGTTTCTTCCCCGCCCACACTGATGCCGATGTACTTCTCGCCCAACAGGCCTGCGGTCAGGATAGATGCAGTGGAGTCCGTCGGCAGATTATCGACGCGCTTTTCCAGCTGCATGGTCACTCGACCGGTGAAACTGTCGCGATCCAGATCGATCGCCGTCACCTTGCCGATGGTCACACCGGCCATGGTTACTTTAGCTCTGACCGTCAAACCGGCGATATTGTCGAAGTATGCATAAAGTTTATAGGTGTCGGTGGTAGGGCTCGGGGACAGGCCACTTACCCGCAACGCCAGCAACAACAAAGCCAGGATGCCAGCCAGCAAGAAAAGGCCGACACCGATTTCCAGGGTGCGGTTTTGCATCAGAAATCTCCAAACATCAAGGCGGTCAAAATAAAGTCCAGGCCGAGTACAGCCAAAGAGGCATACACCACGGTCTTGGTAGTGGCACGACTGATCCCCTCGGAAGTGGGTTCGCAGTCATAGCCTTGGAATACGGCAATCCAGGTCACGACGAAGGCGAAAACGATGCTCTTGATGATGCCGTTGAGCACATCGTCAGAAAACGTCACGCTGTTTTGCATGTTCGACCAGTATGAGCCTTCATAGACACCCAGCCAGTCGACAGCCACCCAGGAACCACCCCAGATACCCACCACGCTGAAAATCATCGCCAGCACCGGCAGGGAAATGAAGCCCGCCCACAGGCGCGGGGCAATGATGTACTTGAGCGGGTCGACACCAATCATTTCCAGACTGGACAACTGCTCGGTGGACTTCATGTTGCCGATTTCAGCGGTCAGCGCGGAACCCGCGCGCCCGGCAAACAACAACGCGGTGACCACGGGGCCCAACTCTCGCAGCAGTGTCAGCGCAACCATCTGCCCGACTGCCTGCTCGGAACCGTAGCTGGACAGGATGTTGAACCCTTGCAGCGCCAGCACCATCCCGATGAATACCCCGGAGACCACGATGATCACCAGCGACATCACGCCGACCGAATGCAGCTGTTTGATCAGAAGACCAAAACCGCCGCCGATGCCTCCCCGGCCGAACAAGGCATGAAACAGGAAAATTGCCGAGCGCCCGAACACCGCCATCGTTTCGATGCCAGCGTGGCCGAGCCGGCGTACTCGTTCTATTAGTGAAATCTTGCGCATCAGCGCTTCCCCAGAAGATCTGCGCGGTAATCCGTCGCTGGAAAGTGATAGGGGACCGGACCGTCGGGGTCGCCTGTCATGAATTGACGGATACGCGGCTCATTCGAGTTCATCAGCTCGTCAGGCGTGCCCTTCCCCAACACCTGTCCGTCGCCCACCACGTAAATGTAATCGGCAATGCTCGCGGTTTCGGCCAGGTCGTGGGAGACCACGATGCTGGTGATGCCCAACGCATCGTTGAGCAGGCGGATCAGGCGCACCAACACGCCCATGGCGATGGGGTCCTGGCCCACAAAGGGCTCGTCATACATGAGAATCTGCGGATCGAGGGCAATCGCCCGCGCCAGCGCGACGCGACGCTTCATGCCGCCGGACAGTTCGTCTGGCATCAGGTCGATGGCACCACGCAGGCCCACGGCCTGTAATTTGAGCAGGACAATATCCCGGATCATTTCTTCCGGAAGCTCGGTATGAACGCGCAGTGGAAAGGCGACGTTCTCGAACACATCGAGATCGGTAAACAGCGCGCCACTCTGAAACAGCACACCCATGTGCTTGCGCGCGTCGAACAAATCGCTGCGCGACAGTTTCGGCAGGTTTTGACCGTTGACCCAGACCTCGCCCTTGGTCGGACGCAATTGTGCGCCCATCAAACGCAACAGCGTGGTCTTGCCACACCCGGAAGGCCCCATGATGCCGGTGACCTTGCCGCGCGGAATACGGATATCGACGTTATTGAAAATGCTGCGCGCACCGCGCTTGAAGGTCAGTCCCTTCAGCTCGACCGCGTAGGCGTTATCGGCACTCATCTAAACTCCTTGCGATGCAGCCTCTCACTCGGACGCCTGACTTTCTGGCGAAAGCACATACCTCCTGGGCGGGCCGAACTGGCGGCGAACTATATCACTGCACAGGCCAAGCGCCAAAGGCCCAAGCCGGGGCATATTCAGCAACGTGACAGACAAAACGCTTCATTTAGAGGGTTTCGGTAACCGGGAATGACAATGCGCGACGAACTAGCGTGAGGGTTTCCATCATTACCGCTATAATCGCCGCCTTTTCATCAGGCTATACGATTTCTGACATGAGCCAATCCAGCGACCTGATTCAATCCGCCCAACGCACCATCCGCCTCGAACTGGAAGCCGTACAAGGCTTGCTACCCCATATCGACGCGGATTTCGTACGCGCTTGCGAGATGATTCTGGCCAGCAAAGGCCGAGTGGTTGTGGTTGGCATGGGCAAATCGGGGCACATCGGCAACAAGATCGCCGCGACCCTGGCCAGCACCGGCACCACGGCGTTCTTCGTGCATCCAGCCGAAGCCAGCCACGGTGACATGGGCATGATTACCCGCGACGACATCATCCTCGCGCTGTCGAACTCCGGTTCCACCAATGAAATCATCACCCTGCTACCGCTGATCAAGCGCCTGGGCATTCAATTGATCAGCGTGACCGGCAATCCTGACTCTGCGCTGGCCAAGGCGGCCGAGGTCAACTTGAACGTTCACGTCGAGCACGAAGCTTGCCCGCTGAACCTCGCACCGACCTCGTCGACCACCGCGGCACTGGTCATGGGCGACGCCCTGGCCGTGGCGCTGCTGGAAGCCCGCGGCTTTACCGCGGAAGATTTCGCGTTCTCCCACCCTGGCGGCGCACTTGGCCGACGCCTGTTGCTGAAAGTGGAAAACGTCATGCACGCCGGACAAGAACTGCCGCAAGTACAGCGCGGCACCCTGCTCAAGGACGCGCTGATGGAAATGACCCGCAAGGGCCTGGGCATGACCGTCATCCTGGAAGCCGACGGCAAACTCGCCGGGATCTTCACGGACGGCGATTTGCGTCGCACGCTGGACCGCAGCATCGACATCCACAGCGCAACGATTGACCAGGTCATGACCGCCCACGGCAAGACCGCTCGTGCCGAGATGCTTGCCGCCGAGGCGCTGAAAATCATGGAAGACCATAAAATCAACGCACTGGTCGTGGTCGACAGCGAAGATCGCCCGGTCGGCGCCTTGAACATGCACGATTTGCTGCGCGCAGGAGTAATGTAATGAGCCAGGATCTGCTGCAACGCGGCAAACACATCAAACTGGCGGTGTTCGACGTCGACGGCGTACTGACTGACGGGCGCCTGTACTTCCTTGAAGACGGCAGCGAATTCAAGACGTTCAACACCCTCGATGGCCAAGGCATCAAGATGTTGATGGCAGCTGGCGTGCAGACCGCTATCATTAGCGGTCGCAAGACCCCGGTAGTCGAACGGCGAGCGAAGAACCTCGGCATTCCCCACCTGTATCAGGGCCGCGAAGACAAACTGGTGGTGCTCGACGAACTGCTGGCCCAACTCAACCTGAGCTATGAACAAGTCGCTTACCTCGGCGATGATCTGCCAGACCTGCCAGTCATTCGCCGCGTCGGCCTGGGCATGGCGGTGGCCAATGCCGCCACTTTTGTACGCGAACACGCCCACGGCATCACCCAGGCCCGCGGCGGCGAGGGTGCCGCTCGCGAATTCTGCGAATTGATCCTGCGCGCCCAGGGCCGCCTCGATGCGGCCAACGCTGCGTACCTGTGAGCCAACTATGCTGAGCAAGAAATTTCGCAACACCCTGATGTTCAGTTGCATCGCAGCGATCTTTGCAGCGGCCGGCTACTGGAACATCAGTCCGGAACGTTTCCTCGACAAGCCGGTGGCAAAGGTCGATGAAAGTGCGATCGACTATTACGCGACCAATGCCCACAGCGTGCAGTACCTGCCGGACGGTAAGCTGCAATACGAAATGACGTCCGACAAGGTCGAACACCTGAAAGCGACCGAGGTGACGTTGCTGACCAACCCCGACGTGAACATGTACCGTGGCACCGAGTTCCCGTGGCACGTCCAGAGCGAGCGCGGCGAAGTCAATCCGGACGGCACTCAGGTCGAACTGATTGACTCGGTGCGCATTACGCGTTTCGACGAGAAGAACCGCAAGACCCTGATTACCAGCACCCGCATGACCGTGTTCCCGCAACAGCAATATGCGCAGACCGAGCAACCCGTTAGAATCGACGGCGCTGGCGGTGTATCGACTGGCAAGGGAATGAAAGCGTATTTGAAAGAAAGCAGGATACACCTGCTATCGAACGTAAGAGGACAGTATGAGGCTCGTTAAAACTCTCCCTATTTTGCTCTGTCTGAGCGCAGCACTGGGAAGCGTGAGCGCCTGGGCTCTGCCGAACGATCAAGAGCAGCCTATCCGCATTCAGGCCGATGATGCCCAACTGGACGACAAGAATGGCGTCGCCACCTATAAAGGCGACGTGATCATTACCCAGGGCTCGATGAAGGTTACCGGCAACACCGTGACCATCACCCGCACGCCCACTGGCGATATCGACGTGGTGACTTCGGTGGGCAACCTCGCCTACTTCGAGCAACTGCAAACCCAGGGCGACAGCAAGCCTGTTCAGGGTTGGGGGGTGACTGTCCAGTACCACGCCTCGCAAAACCGTGTCGTGCTGATCGATAAGGCAAAAGTTATCGACAAGGACAACAACGTCACCCAAGGCGAGAAAATCGTCTACGACACCGTCAAGAAGCTAGCCAGCGCCGGTCGCGCCACAGGCAACAAGGTCACCGAGGCGCGTCCGCGCATTGACATGGTGATCCAGCCGAAGAAGAAAACCGACGAGCAAAAGGCCCCGTAATGGCAACTCTGAAAGCTCAGCATCTGGCCAAGAGCTACAAGAGCCGCCAGGTCGTGCGTGACGTCAGCCTGTCCATCGACAGCGGTCAGATCGTCGGCCTGCTGGGCCCCAACGGTGCCGGCAAGACCACCTGTTTCTACATGATCGTTGGCTTGGTACAGGCCGATCAGGGGCGCGTACTGATCGACGATCTGGACGTCAGCCACCAGCCCATGCACGGTCGCGCCAAAGCGGGTATCGGCTATCTTCCGCAAGAAGCGTCGATCTTCCGCAAACTCTCGGTTGCAGACAACATCATGGCCATCCTCGAGACCCGCAAGGAACTCGACAAGGCCGGTCGCCGCAAGGAACTGGAAAGCCTGCTGCAGGAATTCCACATCAGCCACATCCGCGACAGCCTCGGCATGAGCCTGTCGGGCGGCGAACGCCGCCGCGTGGAAATCGCCCGGGCACTGGCCACCAACCCGAAATTCATCCTGCTCGATGAACCCTTCGCCGGCGTGGACCCGATTTCGGTGGGCGATATCAAGCAGATCATTTACCACCTCAAGGCCAAAGGCATTGGCGTGCTGATCACTGACCACAACGTGCGCGAAACCCTCGATATCTGCGAAACCGCCTACATCGTCAACGATGGTCAACTGATCGCCGAAGGCGACTCCGCCACCATCCTGGCCAACGACCTGGTCAAGGAAGTGTATCTGGGCCATGAGTTCCGCCTGTAAGCACTGAGGTGTCTGGCTAGTCGGCAGAGCGCTCGTCTCGATAAAAAATCAATAGTTTTTTATTGTTACAGCGCTCTAGGCAAAGGCTGCAGTTTCGGGCATATAATTTGCTTATGTTTGGCGCTCCGGCGCCCTGTAGTGGATGGCGCATGTGCGCCGGCGAATAAGGTGTTAAGCCCCTGCCATGAAACCATCGCTAGTCTTGAGAATGGGCCAGCAGCTGACGATGACACCGCAGCTGCAACAGGCCATCCGCCTGCTCCAATTGTCGACCCTGGACCTGCAACAGGAAATCCAGGAGGCCCTGGAGTCCAATCCGATGCTCGAACGCCAGGAAGAAGGCGACGACTTCGATAATGCCGACCCTTTGGCCGACAAAGCCGAACAGCAACCCAACGCCGATGTTTCGGAACCCTCCTACCAGGAAACCGCCCCGACGGTGGACAACCTCGAGGAAGGTGACTGGAACGAGCGCATCCCCAACGAACTGCCCGTCGATACCGCATGGGAAGACGTTTACCAGACCAGCGCCAGCAGCCTGCCAAGCAACGATGACGACGAGTGGGATTTCACCACCCGCACATCAGCCGGCGAAAGCCTGCAGAGCCACTTGCTGTGGCAACTGAATCTGGCACCGATGTCCGACACCGATCGCCTGATTGGCGTCACCCTGATCGACTGCATCAATAATCAGGGCTACCTGGACGAAACGCTCGAGGAAATCCTCGAGGCCTTCGATCCGGAACTGGACATCGAACTGGACGAAATCGAAGCCGTCCTGCACCGCATCCAGCAATTCGAACCCGCTGGCATCGGCGCCCGCAACCTGGGTGAATGCCTGCTACTGCAACTGCGCCAGTTGCCGGCCAAGACGCCTTGGCTGGCCGAGGCCAAGCGCCTGGTCACCGACTACATCGACCTGCTCGGCAGCCGCGACTACAGCCAGCTGATGCGTCGCATGAAGCTCAAGGAAGATGAACTGCGCCAGGTCATCGAACTGGTTCAGAGCCTCAACCCGCGCCCAGGCTCTCAGATCGAGTCCAGTGAAGCCGAATACGTCGTTCCCGACGTAATCGTGCGCAAGGACAACGAGCGCTGGCTGGTGGAGCTGAATCAGGAGTCCGTGCCACGCTTGCGGGTCAACGCCCAATACGCCGGTTTCGTGCGCCGCGCCGACACCAGCGCCGACAACACCTTCATGCGCAATCAGTTGCAAGAAGCCCGCTGGTTTATCAAAAGCCTGCAGAGCCGCAACGAAACACTGATGAAAGTTGCCACCCAGATCGTCGAGCATCAACGCGGTTTTCTGGAGTACGGCGACGAAGCCATGAAACCGCTGGTCCTGCATGACATCGCCGAAGCAGTGGGCATGCACGAATCGACGATTTCACGGGTGACCACGCAAAAATTCATGCATACCCCGCGGGGCATCTATGAACTGAAATACTTTTTCTCCAGCCACGTCAGCACTTCCGAAGGCGGTGAATGCTCGTCCACGGCGATCCGGGCGATCATCAAAAAACTGGTTGCCGCGGAAAATCAGAAAAAGCCGTTGAGTGACAGCAAGATCGCTGGTTTACTGGAGGCACAAGGCATTCAGGTGGCCCGCCGCACCGTCGCCAAGTACCGCGAATCCCTCGGGATCGCGCCTTCGAGCGAACGCAAGCGGTTGATGTAAGGGCCACGCCACAGCGTTCCAGTGGCAGGCATTTCTGCCTGCCGCTTTATGCACTGGCAACGAAGGAGAAGCTGTATGCAAGTCAACATCAGTGGACACCAACTGGAAGTGACCGAACCTCTTCGCACCTACATCGGCGAAAAACTTGAACGACTGGAGCGACATTTCGACAAGATCACCAACGTGCAGGTCACGATGACGGTCGAAAAGCTGAAGCAGAAAATCGAAGCCACGCTGCATATTCCCGGCAGTGAAGTAGTCGCCAACGCCGAGCATGACGACATGTACGCGGCGATCGACTCACTCACCGACAAGCTGGATCGCCAACTTAAAAAGCATAAGGAAAAGACCCAGAGCCTCCTCCAGGGCGCTACCGGTCGTTAACACTCCCAACCCATGATTCGACTTGAAAGCATCCTGACCCCCGGCCGTTCACTCGTGAACGTGCCGGGCGGCAGCAAAAAGAAAGCCCTCGAGCAAATTGCCAACCTGATCGCCCGGGAAGTGCCGGGTCTGGAGATGCAAGATGTCTTCGAAGCTCTGATTGCCCGTGAAAAACTCGGTTCTACCGGTTTTGGCAACGGCATCGCTATTCCCCACTGCCGCCTCAAGGGTTGCGGCGCACCCATCAGTGCCTTGATGCACCTGGATGCCCCTATCGATTTCGACGCCATCGACGGTGCCCCGGTTGACCTGCTGTTCGTTTTGTTGGTCCCGGAAGCCGCTACCGATGCGCACCTGGAGCTACTACGCCAGATCGCCAGCATGCTCGATCGCAAGGAAGTGCGCGAAAAACTGCGCGGTGCCTCGAGCAATGAAGCCTTGTATCAGGTTGTCCTGGACGAGCAAAACGGTCAGTAATCATGCGTTTGATCATCGTCAGCGGCCGTTCCGGCTCAGGTAAAAGCACCGCACTCGATGTTCTCGAGGACAGCGGCTACTACTGCATCGACAACCTGCCCGCAGGCCTGCTGCCGGAGTTGGCAGAACGTGCGCTGATTCACACTGAACTGGTACAACCACTGGTTGCCGTATCCATCGATGCGCGTAACTTGCCAAGTCATCTGACGCGGTTTCCCGAACTGCTGGAAGAAGTCCGCGCCCGGCATATCCAGTGTGATGTCTTGTACCTGGATGCCGACGATGAAACCTTGCTCAAACGGTTCTCGGAAACCCGCCGTCGTCACCCACTGAGCAGCGCCAATCGCTCACTGGCCGAAGCGATCAACGACGAAACCAACTTGCTCGGGCCGATCGCCGACCTTGCCGACCTCAAGGTAAACACCACCAACCTGAACCTGTATCAGCTGCGCGATACCATCAAGCTGCGCCTGCTGAACCAACCAGAACCCGGTACTGCGTTTTTGGTGGAGTCATTCGGATTCAAGCGCGGCATGCCGGTGGACGCCGACCTGGTGTTCGACGTGCGTTGCCTGCCCAATCCCTACTGGAAGCCGGAGCTGCGTGAGCAGTCCGGGCTTGATCAACCGGTTGCCGATTACCTGGCTGCACAGCCGGATGTCGAAGAGATGTTCCAGGACATTTCCACTTATCTGCTCAAGTGGCTGCCACGGTTTGCCGCCAGCAACCGCGCATATGTCACCATTGCCATTGGCTGTACCGGCGGGCATCACCGGTCCGTCTACCTGACCGAGCGCCTGGGCCAGTTGCTACAAAAAAACCTGAAGAACGTCCAGGTTCGCCACCGCGACCTCAGCTAAAGGATTCACACCGCGATGCCTGCTCTGGAAATTGAAATCATCAACAAACTGGGCCTGCATGCCCGCGCTTCCGCAAAATTCGTTGGTGTGGCGGGCCAGTTCCCATGCCAGATCAGAGCCGGGCGCACGCCTGACTCCATGGTCGACGGGAAAAGCATCATGGCCATGATGATGCTGGCCGCCGGTAAAGGCACCAAAATCCATCTGAGCACGGAAGGCGAGCAGGAGCAGGAAGCGCTCGAAGCTCTGGTGAAGTTGATCAACAACTTCTTCGACGAAGGCGAGTAACGATCTTTTGATCTTAAAAAAAGGCGCGTCACCCAATTGGATGACGCGCCTTTTTGTATTGCGATAAGCGTCAGCTACCTGCCACTGTCATGCGCTCGATCAACACCGAACCAGTGCGAATGTTGCTGCGCAATTCCAGGTCATTACCCACCGCAATGATCTGCTTGAACATGTCGCGCATGTTGCCGGCAATGGTCACTTCCTGGACCGCAAACTGGATTTCGCCGTTCTCGACCCAGTAACCCGCCGCGCCGCGGGAATAATCACCGGTGACCATGTTCAGGCCCTGGCCCATCAGTTCGGTGACCAGCAAACCGCGCCCCATGCGACGCAGCAAGGCGGCTTGGTCTTCATCGCCATGGGTAACAAACAGATTGTGTACGCCGCCAGCGTTTGCGGTGCTCGGCATGCCAAGCTTGCGACCGGAATAGGTGCCAAGGATGTAGGACACCAACTCACCCTTTTCGACGAACGGCTTGGCGTACGTCGCCAGGCCATCGCCATCGAACGCCGAACTGCCCATGGCGCGCATCAGGTGCGGACGCTCATCGATGGTCAGCCATTCCGGAAACAGTTTCTGCCCCAGAGTGCCTTCAAGGAACGACGATTTTCGATACAGACTGCCGCCAGAGATCGCCGAGAGGAAACTGCCAAACAAACCGCCGGCCAGTTCCGCCGAAAACAGTACCGGCACTTCACAGGTGGGCACCGGACGTGCGCCCAGACGGCTCGCCGCCCGTTGCGCGGCACGCTGGCCGATGCTCGCCGGATCGGCCAACAAGTTGCCCTGACGGTTTACGTCATACCAGTAGTCGCGCTGCATCTGCCCGTCGGCTTCAGCAATCATCACGCAGCTGAGGCTGTGACGGGTCGACGCGTAACCGCCGATAAAACCGTGACTGTTGCCGTAAACGCGACAGCCCTGGTGGGTACTGAGGGTGGTGCCGTCGGCATTCTTGATCCGGCTGTCGGTGGCAAACGCCGCCGCTTCACACGCCAGAGCCTGCTCGATGGCTTGTTCCGGGGTGATGTCCCATTGGTGGAACAGGTCGAAATCCTGCAGATCCTTGGCCATCAATGCGGCATCTGCCAGGCCCGAAGCCTCATCTTCAGACGTGTGCCTGGCGATGGCCAGCGCGGCGGCGACGGTTTCGCGAATCGCCTCCGGGCCGCTGGCCGACGTGCTGGCCGACCCTTTGCGCTGACCGACATACAAAGTGATGCCAAAGCCCTGATCACGGTTGAATTCGACGGTTTCGACTTCACGCTGACGCACCGAGGTCGACAGGCCCTGCTCCAGAGACACCGCCACTTCGCAGGCGCTGGCACCCTGGCGTTTGGCTTCAGCGATGATTTGCTCGACTTGTTCTTGCAGTGCCGGCAACGCTTGTGGGCCGACGCTTTCAACTGCACTCATGCTGTTCTCCACTCAAATTCTGCTTTCGGTAAAGGTCATCGAGCGACCGGGCCGGACAAGCGGCCCCCGACTGGTTATCATGGCGGCGTTTCTTTGCGGACGGCCACCATGGTTGATTCTTACGACGACTCCCTCGATACGGGAGAAAAAAGCAAATCCCAGGTTAAACGCGAGCTACATGCTCTGGTTGACCTCGGCGAGCGCCTGACAACACTCAAGCCTGACTTGCTGGCAAAACTGCCATTGACCGACGCTTTGCGTCGGGCTCTGGCCGATGCTTCCAAGCACACCGCGAATATCGCGCGTAAACGGCACCTCATGTTCATCGGCAAACTGATGCGCGATCAGGACACTGACGCCATTCTGACCCTGCTCGATCAACTCGATGCCTCCACTCGGCAGTACAACGAACGTTTCCACGGCCTGGAACGCTGGCGCGATCGGTTGATCGCAGGCGACGATGCCGTCCTGGAAAAATTCGTTGTCGACTACCCGGAGGCCGATCGTCAGCAATTGCGCTCCCTGATTCGTCAGGCCCAGCACGAACTGGCGACCAACAAGCCACCGGCATCGAGCCGTAAAATCTTCAAGTACATCCGTGAGCTGGACGAGACTCAACGCGGTCTGCGTTAAATCTCGAGTCGGGTGAGCCGCCAAGCGGTTCACCCGAAGCTCCATTCCTTATGATCCCGTGCCACCCACGGTGATCGCATCAATTTTCAGGGTTGGCTGGCCGACACCGACCGGCACCGATTGCCCATCTTTGCCACACGTCCCCACACCACTGTCCAGCGCCAGATCGTTACCGACCATCGACACCTTGCTCATGGCTTCCGGCCCATTGCCGATCAACGTCGCGCCTTTGACCGGGGCTGTAATCTTGCCGTCTTCGATCAAATACGCCTCGCTGGTGGAGAACACGAACTTGCCGCTGGTAATGTCCACCTGACCGCCGCCGAGGTTGGCGCAATAGATACCGCGTTTTACCGAGGCGATGATTTCCGCCGGATCACTTTCGCCAGCGAGCATGTAGGTGTTGGTCATGCGCGGCATTGGCAGGTGCGCGTAGGACTCGCGACGACCGTTGCCGGTGCGGGCCACGCCCATCAGGCGCGCATTGAGCTTGTCCTGCATGTAGCCTTTGAGCACGCCGTTTTCGATCAGCGTAGTGCACTCGGTCGGAGTGCCTTCGTCATCGACGCTCAGCGAACCACGGCGCCCGGCGAGGGTGCCGTCATCGACGATGGTGCAGAGCTTGGACGCAACCATCTCGCCCATCCGCCCGCTGTAGGCCGAGCTGCCCTTGCGGTTGAAATCGCCTTCCAGACCGTGGCCAACCGCTTCGTGCAACAGCACGCCCGACCAGCCGGACCCTAACACCACCGGCAGCGTACCGGCTGGCGCAGGAATGGCTTCGAGGTTGACCAGCGCCTGACGCAGTGCTTCACGGGCGTAACCCATGGCACGGTCGTCGCTGAGGAAATAACGATAATCGGTACGTCCGCCGCCGCCATGGCCACCGCGTTCACGGCGACCGTTCTGCTCAACGATCACGCTGACATTGAACCGTACCAGCGGCCGCACATCGGCTGCCAGGCCACCATCGGTAGACGCAACAAGGATGCGTTCCCAGACGCCAGCCATGCTCACGGTGACTTGCTGGATACGCGGATCAAGGGCCCGCGTCGCCACGTCGATACGCTTGAGCAGCTCGACTTTCTCGGCGCGCGTCATTACCTCCAACGGGTTATCCGGCCCATACAACTGCGCGACATCCTGCGTGGTGAACGCCTGCACGGTGCCGTTTTGACCGGCCCGCGAGATCGAACGCGCCGCGCGAGCCGCTGCACCGAGGGCTTCGAGCGTGATCGCATTGCTGTAGGCAAAACCGGTTTTTTCACCCGATTGCGCCCGCACGCCGACACCTTGGTCGAGGTTGAAACTGCCTTCCTTGACGATCCCGTCTTCCAGCGCCCAGGATTCGGAAATCTGCCCCTGGAAATACAGGTCGGCGGCATCGATGCCCGGGCCGGCCAGATCACCGAGCACACCTTGCAGGCTCTCGATCGTTACGCCGCCGGGCGCCAGGAGGTGTTCACTGACTGAGGACAACAACTCGCTCATATGCTTTACGCCTTAAATTCATCGTTCTGAGGCAGGTCGCTGTGCGCCCTGCGAGAAAAAGCGCCGGTGACTGGACACCGGCATCCGCGCCCTGATCGACGCCTGTTCGCTGCTATCGCGTTCGGCCAGCAGCACGGCCTCGCCTTGATCCTGTTGTGCCAGCACACGCCCCCACGGATCAATGATCGCGGCATGACCATAGGTTTCGCGTGGCCCGGGATGCGTTCCTCCCTGGGCGGCTGCGAGCACATAACATTGAGTCTCGATGGCTCGCGCGCGAATCAGCACATCCCAATGCGCCGCGCCGGTCACCGCGGTAAAGGCCGACGGCGCGGTAATCAACTCCGCACCGGCAGCCCGTAATTCGCTGTACAACTCAGGGAAGCGCAGGTCGTAACACACCGTCAGGCCGACTCGACCAACAGGTGTGTCCGCCACCACCACGCCACTGCCATAAGCATAGTCATCGGACTCGCGATAACGTCCGCGATTGTCCGCCACGTCCACATCGAACAAGTGCAGCTTGTCGTAGCGCGCCACTGTCTCGCCCTGATCGTTCACCAACAGCGAGCAGGCATGCACCTTGGCCGTCGGTTGATCCACCGGCGGCAGCGGCAATGTGCCAGCCACTATCCATAACTTGAGGTCGCGGGCAGTCTGTTTCAACCACGGCAGGATCGGACCTTCGCCCAACGCCTCGGCGCGGCCGATGTCGGCAATGTCGCGACGGCCCATGGCGGCGAAATTTTCCGGCAACACGGCAAGCACAGCGCCACTCGCCGCTGCTTGCTCAAGGAGCCGACGGGCCTGGGCCAGATTGGCCAGCACGTCGCTCTGGCTGACCATTTGAATCACAGCAACAGACATGGCCTTTTCCTTACTTGAGATCCGTACGACTA